>JBPCVB010000001.1:0-3120 GCA_051010855.1 Pirellulaceae bacterium
GTTTGGCATGGATCAAATGACCAGCGGTGTGGAAAAAATGGTGTCGCTGAACGTCGTGGTCGGCGAGCCTACGGCACCCCGCGCATCCGAAGCCGGTCACGGTGGCGATTCAGATGACCAGGCTGCCGCAGACGATGCCATGGCGGACAGAGTGCTGGTAAGCGTGGCGTTGCCTCACATGTTGTGAAGTGGCTGTGCCGCCTCCGTGCGAGGTGACCTGACCGCCAACGAATTCGTCTACGAAGTCGAAACCGACCTGGATTCAAAAACCGCCAAAATCAGCCTCAACCGCTCCGTCGATCTGACGGTGCTACTGGATGACCTGGCGGCAAAGAACAACAAATTCGAGGAGTGGTCACGGGAAGATCCGCAGTGATCTACAGCGGCTGATTCTCGTACGCACCCATATCCACGGTCGCGCCCACGATTCGGTCCAGCAAGTCGCGGTCGGGGAGGGGTTCGGTCGTGTTGCCGTCGCCGTCCAGATCCATGTCATCCAGCAAGACATTGGCCTGATTGCCGATGTCGATCAGTGGTGACGTATCCTGCAAGCGGAAGTCGTTTCCGAAGTAGTTGACGAACAAGGGAGCAAAGTCGGTATTGCCGTTGGCTGCACCCCCGAACAACACGTTTCCGTCTTCCGGCTCCAGGTCCCAGATGTTGGTAAAGGTCACCAGAGTGGTCCCGCCATCGTTGAAAATGGAATACACCTCGTCGGTCGGACTAAAACCGTTGCCAATCATGATCGAGTTGGTCATGAACAAATCGAGACCGGTTCCACTCTTACCATTAACGGCACCACCGTTGAATCCGTTGCGAGCAAACGTGGTGTTGTAAACTTCGACGCGTGTGTTGGCAGCTTCCGAATAGATTGCTGCACCCTGGTTGTCGTGAAACAGACTGTTGGCCACCTGAACCAGGTGATCTGAGCCGGAAATGCCGATACCTGAGCCCTCGCGAATGCTGTCGTCCTGATTGGCGAACGTACTGCTGGCTACCAGTACATTGTTCCCTGAGGCCTGGATCGACAGTGCATGGCCTGGCGGCAATTCATTGTCGGCCTTGTTCTTCGTGAACACCGAATCGATAACGGTCAGTTGGCCATCCGTCACTTGCCACGCGAATCCTGTTCCACCGTTGGCAGTGGATGGTCCACCCTCCGCCTGGTTATTGTGAAATTCGCTGCCAATGACCTTCATCACCGAATTGCTGCCGGTCACCACGACGCCCGACCAGTTATCGGAAATCGTGGAGTTGCGAAGTTCGGCACTCGCCGCTTCGATTTGCAATGCTGGCTGCAAAAAACTTCCCGAAAGCGTTGCTCCGTCGATCAGCAAATTATTCGCAGCGATGACGACGCTAACGTCCCACTGGTCAAACAACCCCGGCAACACCGTCAGACCGGTGATGCTAACGTCATCGGCCACGATTTTCACCATATCATTGGTAAAAAACGTACTTTCTTCAGGAAGGTTAATGGCCAGCTGATCAATGATCACTTCCGTCGGAGAATTTGGGCCATCAATAACCAGGGCGTCGGGCACCGCTCGATTTATCGACACATTGGTCATTTGAATCAGACGGGTGTTGGGTTGATCAGGAATGGCCGTGATCACCGGGCGGGTGTTGTCGTACCTTACAAAACCGCCCTGTTGGATCTCGGTGTCACTAATCGTCAGATCGCGGCCGCCGAAACGGATGCTGGACCCGTTGTTGAACGTGAACACAGAATTAGTCACCGTCAGATCGTGCTCGGAATCGAAAAACCGGATGGCGTCACCCTTCATTAACGTAAACCGCGAATCATCGATCACCACATTCGAAGAACGCGCCAGTACGCCGTGGCTGAAATTATCGGGGGACGGGATGCTTATGGGCTGGTCAAGTTCCAGAAAACGATTGTGCACCATGTTCAGCGAGCCATCGAAAACGCTAATGCATGTGCCGAAATTGTTATAGTCGATCCTGGTTCGCCGGATATCGAGGGAACCGCCCTGGATCGAAACAACTCCTGCGTTTTCCCATTGGCTGTTGGGATCCATGTCATGCAGTGCATTGTCCTCAATGACTGACAGGAAAATCGAGCCTGTGGCGTTGCGGGCGAACACGGCCGCGCCATCCAGCAGCGCAGAATTGGACAGCACGCTGGAGCGATTGATCGAGTAGCTGCCGCCCGAAACCCAAATCGCTCCACCAGTTCCCGATTCGCCAGCGGTACTATCCCGCACCACGACATCGTTCAGTGTCAAAGCCGATTGCCGACTCTTGATCGCTCCACCTCGTCGCCCGGTCCACACCTCCCGCTCCTGAATATCACCGTTTTCCACGGTCAAGTCCTCCAGCGTCAGGCTGGATTGCCCGATCAGATGAAAGGCCCGATCCAGTTGTGCAGCGTCGATGAACGTCATATCACTGCCAGTACCCCGAATGGTTACCGAGTGATCGTTGTCGGAGAGAATGTCGAAATCACCGGCCAGGGCAAGGTCCTCGCCAAACCCGGCCATTTCGATGGCATGGGTTCCGGCACCCAACTCGATCACATCGTCTTCACCGTTGATATTGGCCGTAATGATCGCTTCGCGCAGCGAAAGATCTCCATCCAGCGGATCAATCACGTCAGCAGTCGTGGTGACAACCAGAGTTGCCAGCACGCGACGGGGCTCAAGGGTTTCCAGCGCAAGAACGGGCGTGTTGATACTTCTTTGGGCAGACATGCAGCGTCTCGATCCACGGGGCAAGGCTCATGGGAGGAAAGGAATCGTGTTCCGGTGCGATCAGTCTAACACCGACGACAAGCGCTGTCAGACTTCTGCTCTCGGGAAAAGCGCGATGCGAATACTTTTTGTGCCGTTGGGGAAGCCAATGCCCGAGCGACGATGGACGGACTGGCTATATGGAATCCACGGCCCGGAAGGCGCTCGTACGGGCGTCTGGATAATGTGGAAGTTCATCCGTTATTCGTCGGCGTTGCCAAACGTACCCCAGCCGTCGACATAGGCGCCCAGCGGTTTGGCAATTTCGTTGAGTTCATACTGCGCCGCATTAATGTTGTCGTAAGTTAGCAACATGACTTTTGAACATTCGCAAGTCCACGGCTCGGTCGCGTCCTCGGCGTCCTCC
>JBPCVB010000002.1:0-6998 GCA_051010855.1 Pirellulaceae bacterium
TTTGCCATGCCTGCACGGTCGCCTGCAAGAGCGAGCACGAAGTAGCGGTTGGCGTCAACCGGACGTGGGTCAAATACATCGAGAAGGGTCAATTCCCTCACTCGCGGCGGTTGTTTTCAGTAATGCGTTGCAACCATTGCGACGATGCCCCATGTGTGGAAATCTGCCCGGTCACCGCCCTGTTTCGACGCGACGACGGCATCGTTGATTTTGACAATCGCCGTTGTATCGGATGCAAGGCGTGCATGCAGGCTTGCCCGTACGATGCGTTGTACATTGATCCCAACACGCACACTGCGGCCAAGTGCAATTACTGCGCACATCGAATCGACAAGGGCCTGGAGCCGGCGTGCGTGATCGTCTGCCCGACTCAGGCGATCGTCTCCGGTGACCTGGACGATCCCGATTCACATATCGCACAACTTAAATCCCGCGAAGCAGTATCGGTTCGAAAACCCGAAAAGGCCACTCGACCGGCACTCTACTACATCGAAGGAGACCGCGCTTCACTGGATCCATCTGCGGCACCACCCATCGACTCGTCGATGTGGGGACAGCAAAACGCCGGCGTCGGGCACTACGCAAAATACATCGAAGAGCGTGTCGCTCAACAGACTGAAGCGAGCAATGGAAAACACCCGCTGGACCAGCTACGTCATTTGCTGGATCTGGGCGATCGCGGCGACGGAGTGTTGAATCCTGACAAGGATAACCCGGCGATGACAGCCAGTGCCGACGCAGTGCAGAGCGAAGTCACCCGTCGAGCTTATGATGCGCCAAACAAGGGTGTGTTGTGGGGCTGGCAGGTGTCGGCTTACGTGTGGACGAAGGCGATTTCGTCTGGTGTCGCGTTGGTCGCAGCGATGGCTGCAGCCAGTGGGCTGGCGGTGGTGACCGGCGGCACACAATGGCTAACCTTGATCGTGTCGCTGATGTTCCTGGCAATAACGGGCGCTCTGCTGACGATGGACCTCGACCAGCCTAAACGCTTTCTTTATGTACTGCTGCGTCCGCAGTGGAAATCGTGGCTGGTACGAGGAGCGTGGATCATAAGCGCATTTGGGTTGGCCTTGCTGGCGTGGGCAATAGCGGCAATCACGACCACCAACCAACCGCCCGCCTGGGTCTTTTGGTTCACCGCCGTCACGGCGGCGCTGACGGCTGTGTACACCGCCTTCCTGTTTGCGCAGGCCAAGGGACGCGATTTCTGGCAAAGTCCTTTGCTCGCTGTACATATGCTGGTGCACGCGATCATTGCCGGTGCGGCCCTGTTCGCGCTGTTCTTGCCATTTTTTGATGAATTGTCGTGGCGGGCCTTTGTTGTTCAAACGCTGGTTGTCTCGTTGTTTGCAAAGCTCGCGATTGACTGGTTCGAATTGGCGATGACCCACACGACAGCCGATGGCAAACGGGTTGCCCGCATGATTACACGCGGCGAATACGCGAGATTGTACTGGCCGGGCGTCGTGATCATGGGCTGCCTGATTCCGCTGACCTTGTTGCTGACGACACCCTGGTGGACCAGTCCGCTGGCCGGTCTGTTGGCGCTGGCTGGTTTATATATTGCTGAACACATTTGGGTCCGGGCCCCGCAACAACTGCCGCTTGGCTGACCTTCATGCGCGTCGGCGCCACGTAATTCATCTCGAACAAAAATTGAACTCGCGATAACATGTCCCACCGCAAACGCAGCCTGATCGAACGCCTGGCCACGAGTTTGCGCATCATTCCGCAGCTCGACCATGAACCGCCGCCACAACTGGAAACGGTCGACTTGCAGCAATTTCCGCCTATGGATCAATGGGATCACTGGTCGGAGTATGATCCGCATGCCTGGCCGGAGCGCAAGGAACGCTCGTACACGCTTGTTCCAACCACTTGCTTTAATTGCGAATCTGCCTGTGGGTTGGTGGGCTATGTGGACAAGGAATCGATGGAAGTCCGCAAGTTTGAGGGCAATCCATACCATCCGGGCAGTCGTGGTCGAAACTGCGCCAAGGGCCCGGCGACCATCAATCAGATCAAGGATACCGATCGCATTCTTTATCCGTTGAAACGGGACGGTCAGCGAGGCAGTGGCAAATGGAAACGAGTTTCGTGGGATGACGTGCTATCTGACCTGGGCGACCGAATCGGCTCAGCGTTGCGGGAAAAGCGTCACAACGAAGTCGTTTATCATGTCGGGCGACCGGGGCACGAGGGCTATACCAACCGAGTACTCAAGGCATGGGGTGTCGACGGTCACAATAGTCACACGAACATCTGTTCGGCGGGCGCCCGATTCGGCTATGCGATCTGGCACGGCTACGATCGACCGTCGCCTGATCACGCCAATGCCGAATTCATTTTGCTGGTTAGTGCTCATCTGGAATCCGGTCATTATTTCAATCCGCACGCCCAGCGGATTATCGATGGGTTGATGGATGGCGCCGAATTGGCTGTCCTTGATCCGCGATTGTCAAACACGGCCAGCGTGGCGGATTACTGGCTGCCGACTCAGCCTGGCAGTGAAGCTGCTGTGCTGTTGGCGATCGCTGGTGAGTTGATTCGTAACGGCGACATCAATCGTCAGTTCATTAAACAGTGGGTTAACTGGCGAGATTACCTGCGAGCCCTGCGTCCGGAAAAGCCCGTTTCCCTTGACGATTTTCTGGCAGCAATTGAAGAAGAATATGCCGAATACACTCCCGAATTCGCGGAACGGGAATCGGGTGCATCCGCCGAAATGATTGTTCAAGTCGCCAAACGAATTGGAGCCGCCGGAACGCGGCTTGCGACTCATAACTGGCGAAGCGCGGCGAGTGGCAACCTGGGCGGCTGGGCGGTGTCTCGAGCGTTACATTTTCTCAATGTGCTGACTGGAAGCGTAGGCACGGTTGGTGGCACGTCGCCCAGCGGCTGGAACAAATTCAAGCCGAGCTTCTTCAACGACCCACCGGCAGTGCGTTTTTGGAACCAGTTGCACTTTCCCAACGAGTATCCGCTGGCGCATTACGAGCTAAGTTTCCTGCTGCCGCACTTTCTCAAGGAAGGCCGCGGCCGCATCGACACGTACTTTACACGTGTGTTCAATCCGGTGTGGAGCTATCCCGACGGATTCTCGTGGATCAATATGTTATGCGACGAGGAAAAAATCGGCTGTCATATTGCCATGACGCCAACCTGGAATGAAACGGCCTATTTTGCCGATTACGTGCTGCCCATGGGCCACTCCAGCGAACGTCACGATCTGAATAGCTATGAAACGCACAGCGGTTTGTGGATCGCGTTTCGACAGCCCATCTTGCGTGAAGCTGCTCGACGCGCCGGTCGCGATGTGCAGTTCACGTACGAGGTCAATCCGGGTGAAGTGTGGGAAGAAGACGAGTTTTGGCTGGAACTGTCGTGGCAGATCGACAAGGACGACGACCTCGGTGTTCGCCAGCATTTCATGTCGCCATACCGTGACGGCCAAAAAATTACGATTGACGAATACTACCAGTACATTTTCGAGAAAACGCCCGGCCTGAAAGCCACGGCTGCCGAACACGGGCTGAGCCCGCTGGAATATATGCGGCGTTATGGTGCGTTCGAAGTTGAAAAGCTGTCGTATGAAAAGCACCTGCAAGTCATCCCCGACGATGAATTGATCGGCAGCAGCACCGATGCGGAGACCGGTGCAATCACCAGAGACGGAGCAGTCATTGGACTGTTGGTCGACGGTCAGCCGCGACGGGGATTTGCCACACCGAGCAAGCGTCAGGAGTTCTATTCGGTCACACTCTCCGATTGGGGCTGGCCGGAATACCAGATCCCGGGATTCATCAAGTCGCACGTGCACCCGGAAAACATTGACCCGACGAAAAACGAATTCGTGCTGTTGCCTACGTATCGACTACCCACGTTGATTCACTCACGCAGCGGCAACGCCAAATGGCTGGCCGAGATTTCGAATCAGAATCCCGTGTGGATTCATACTTCTGATGCAGAGCGAATTGGCGTCGTGACCGGCGGACTCGTTCGCGTCACGACAGAAATCGGACACTTCGTCGATCGGGTTTGGGTAACCGAAGCGATCAAGCCTGGCATTGTCGCCTGTTCCCATCACCTTGGCCGCTGGCGGCGACCCCAGGACCCGGCCGCCAACCGCTGGGCAACCAACCCCGTCGAACTCTCTCATAACAACAACGGTGTCTGGACCATGCGACGGACGGGCAGCATTTCCGGCTACGCCAGTGATGATGCGGATTCATCCCGTATCTTCTGGACCGATGGCGGGGTGCATCAGAATCTGACTTTTCCGGTGCAACCCGATCCGATCAGCGGCATGCATTGCTGGCACCAGAAAGTCACCGTGACTGCAGCCACCGCCGACGATCGACACGGTGATGTCGAAGTTGACACCAACAAGTCGGTGGAAGTATATCGTCGCTGGCTGGCGATGACGCGTCCCGCTCCTGGTCCCGATGGCTTGCGTCGCCCCTTGTGGATGAACCGGCCGTTACGCCCGCAGACTGAACTGTTCTACCTGGACGCCTAGCTGATTACTTCGATCAGCAGAAAAACCACGAAGCCCAGAATCAACAGGGCCAGCATTCTCTTGAGTCGTTTGGCGGACGTGACGTGGCACAGTTTTGTTCCGAACACGACGCCCAACAAGCTGCCGGCCAACATCGCGCCGACCAGAAGAAAATCAATGTCTCCCTGCGATGCGTACAGGATCGTCCCCACAAGTGAACTGAACACGACCATTCCCAGGCTGGCAACGACTGCCCGATGCGGAGACATCCCGACAACGAGGATGAGGATGGGAATCAGGATGATTCCGCCACCAATGCCCAACATGCCTTTGAATACGCCGATGACGAGGCCGATCAGTCCGAGGAGTGTCAGACTGACTGCCGGCAAGTCTTTCTGACGCAGCTGCACCATCGGCGGCACCTTGATTCGTGAGAGCAAAGCCTTACCCCTGGACTTGTCACTTTGCCACCAAACCAGCGCACCAATCGGAACAAGAATCACAATGAACAGCGTGTTTACCAGATCATCGAATCGCTCGCCAACCGCATCTTTCAGCGAGTAGTGAAACTGAAAACCCAGCCACGTTCCCAGGCAAGCACCACCTGCGATTGCCAACATGGCGGCGGGTTCCAGATTTCCCCGGCCCCGATGTTGCCGCAATCCGAGTAAGCCATTGGCCAGCGTAAATCCCATGCTGCAACCCACAGCCAGCGATTCATCCAGACCCACGAGAATAATCATGGCCGGCGTCGTAATAAACGCGCCACCGATACCGAACATGCCGGTCAGAAATCCAACAAACAGTCCGAGTAGTCCCAACCACAGCAACAGAAGCGGGTCGGTCAGGATAATTTCCATGAAGATTCAACGGCCAATTAGCCGCAATCGTCGGCCAATTCATAGGTGCACATATCGTGCAGCGGCGGTGAATAAATATGCAGGGTCACCAGATCTTCGCCGCCCGGCTGCACGTTGTACACCTGATGGATATCGGCGTCCTGTGTACAGCAAACCTGGCCTTCCACGTAATGACCCTCGCGCACCGGCCGCACGCGCCCATCGGGCTGTTGCTCGAAAACCGTCTCGACGGCAGCACCGGAAATGATACGCAGGCCACAGGTCGAATGAGCGTGATCGTGGATCAGGCTTTTCTGTTCGTTCCGCCAGCAAATACACAGCAACTCGTACCACTGATTTTGGCAAATCAGATTGCGTTGGTAACAATGCGCGCCAAAGTGCAAAAACGGCTCGAGGTCGTCCAGGGTTACTTCCAGTTCCGAAAGGTGTTTTTCCAGGCCCTCGATGGGGACTCGCGAATCCAGATCATTCAAAAAATACACCAGCTTCGAGAGCGAGTCGGGGATTGTGAGAGTACTCATATCGAACCTGTTGTCGTGCGTATCGACCTGAAATAATCAGACATTATGCATGGCATGCCGCGCAAATGTCAATGAACGAGCCCGGTGGTAGTCAGGATCGACGCGACTATTGCCTGATATCCAGGCGGTTTTCGATCCGGTAGATCCCTGGTTCCAGTCGGGCCATGCGTTCGATCATGTTACGTTCTTCAACCGAATTGACCGTCCCGGAAAGAATGGCGAGAGTGCCCGCCAGGTTAACGCGGACATCCGACTCCGGTCCGCTGGTCAGTTGCAATTGGGCCAGTCGCTGCTGAAACCGACTTGTCACCTGGCGAGTGGTAGGGCGATTGTTGACGACAAATCGCGGCACTGCCCGCGTTCGCAATGACTGGCGCACTACTTCAAAACCGTTTTGGCCAGACGGTTGCAGGCTGGTTCCCTGGTTTTGGAAGTTGCCAAACGCGTTTCCGCCACCACCAGATCCAGTATTGCTGCCCAACGAATCTGTTGACAGCAAGCTGCGCGGATGCACCAGTCCTTGTTCAAGGTACCGCTCTCTCGATCTGCCCACGAATGGCTGGATACGCAGGTTTTCAAACTCCACGGCCTCTGGCTCGGGATTAAAGGCCTCCAGCAAGTCACCCAGGTCAGGCGGTTCATTCGAAGCCTGGAATTCCGTGTCGCCAAAAGGAATCTGGCCAGCGTCAGGGACGGCTGTTTCACCACCGGTCGTATCGCCTCCCGTGGTTCCGCCGGTGGTTCCGCCTGGAATTCCGCCCGGAATCCCACCCTGATCCTGGGCTAACGCCGGAATTGTCCATGCGGAGAACATGGCCACGAAAACCAGACAAGTGGCCAGACTTTGTAAACGCGAGGCAACGGTACCGAATTTGTGCTCAATCAACATGCGAATTCCTGTCAGTATTCTGTTCCTTTTATCATCGGCATACGGCGATGGTCCGTCAATGAAACCACCTGGCTGCCCCGGAGTTTTGAGATGGAGTTGCCTGAGAGCCCCGTCAACAGATCAAGCCCGCATAATCGGCGAAAGTCGGCATTTAAACGAAACTTGCAAGGCTTACCGGGGGTTTTTATGGTGGCAAGTATTGCATCGGATGGGCGGGCCATTTCGCACAT
>JBPCVB010000003.1:0-4593 GCA_051010855.1 Pirellulaceae bacterium
GTGCCGTGGGTCGCACGTCAATGGAAGTGTTCGTGAAGATCACAACCGAGAACAGCCTCGATGGGAAACGGCAAGTCGCTGCGATTTCGTTTCTTACGTTTGTCGCGCTTGGGCCCAACGGACGACCCACTGAAGTGCCCGATGTCGTACCTGAGACGGACGAAGAAATGCATGTACACGGCGATCGGCAAATTCGGCGCGAAGCCCGTATGAAAAAGCGGGACGAGACCAACGCCCTGATCCAGTCGCTTTCAGCGGATCAGTGGCCGCCGTAAGGCAGTCGTCCCTGCCACCAAGTTGATTACCAATGATCGGGGTCAGCGGCAGTGCTGGCCAGAAATTCCGACAGGGAATCGGCCTTGTGCTCAAACGTCCAGCCATCGTGATCCCAGTCCCAAATTGCGCCGGAATTCAGGTCGATGGCGTAGCCCCCACCATCGCTCTCCGCGAATAGCAACAGCCAGTCAACCCATGTGCAACACTCATCAAGGTTGTCGGGAGTGTATTCGTCGTCCGGCTCCATGATTTCCAGCATATCCTTTTGCTGTTTCGCCATTTGTTTGGTTGACAACAGCGGTGGATAGAGTCCATCGTCGAGATGCTTCATGCCGTTATTGATCGAGAGCAATTCGCGCAACTCAACTGGTATTGCAAATCCGATTTCATTTTCCAGTTGTTGCAATTGTTCGTCGGAAGCGGGCGGATTCAGGCCGGCATGCTGTTCTTGTGGAATGCGATCGACGATTTGCTTCCAGTGATTGGTCAGGTTGCTCATGGTCGTCCTTCTGATGCATTGGTTGGTCTGAAAGCTGGTCAGGCAACTATTAACGATTCCCGGCGCGTTTCAACCTGGCACGTCGTGCCGCGCAAATCCTCAAGTGGACACTATTAATACCCGATCAGGGACGTTGCCGTAGTGAAATCGATACCGATCATCGCTACAATACCTGCTGGTCCCCATCACCAGGCAAAGGAAAATCAGATGAAACGATTCGCCAAAATAGTCGGTTCTGGTACTGTGATGTTCGCGCTGGCTTACGCGACGTTTTGGATGTCCAATCCCTGTCAAGCTCAGGAGCAAGAAGCAGTGGTCGACGAATATCTGGACCCCGAATTTCTTCCTGAGCTGCCCGTCGGGATCACCAGCTTTGGCGGAGCACATTGCGACGGATACCTGTACGTTTATGGCGGGCACAATGGTGCCGCTCATTCGTATTACCGATCTGGTCAGAATCCGGTCCTGTACCGACTCAGCCTTGACGATCCCAAAGCATGGGAAGAAGTGCATAAATCGCCCCGCGGGCTGCAAGGGCTGGCGATGGTCGCGCACAACGGAAAACTTTACCGGATGGGTGGCTTCGAGGCCCGCAATGCGGAGGGCGAGGATCAGGACCTGCATTCGGTCGCGGATTTTGAAGTGCTCAGTCCGGAATCTGAAGAAGCTACCTGGGAGGCGCTTTCGCCGTTACCCGAACCCCGCAGTTCCTTCGATGCCGTGGTAGTCGGCGACAAGTTATTCGTCGCTGGCGGCTGGACCATCGCTGGCGAAGGACCAAACGAGTGGTTGCAAACGGCCTGGGTCATTGATCTGAATGACATTGACGCGGGATGGCAGGAACTGGAAACGCCGCCATTCACTCGACGTGCCCTGTCGCTGGGATTTTGCGGTGACAAGCTGTATGTGATTGGTGGCATGCAACAACGGGGCGGCCCCACGCGACAGGTGGATGTGCTGGATCTCGAAACAAATGTCTGGTCCGAAGGGCCTGAGTTGCCTGGAGAAGAAGGTATGGAAGGCTTTGGCAATTCCAGCTTTAACATCGGCGGTGACCTGGTCGTCAGCACGTATGGTGGTCACGTGTATAAACTGAATGAAGCAGGTGACGGCTGGGACAAGCTTGGCTCCCTGGAGATCGGCCGCTTTTTCCATCGGCTGCTGCCCATCTCCGATCAGGAATTCGCCCTTGTCGGCGGAGCCAATATGGAGAGTGGCAAGACCACCGACGTTGAGGTGCTGGGCAAGTAGTTCCAGCGTTTCAACGAAGTTTGGAACAGAGAAACAAGATGACCAGATTCACGGCGGCATCCCGCCGCGCATTTACCCTTGTCGAATTGCTGGTGGTCATAGCCATCATCGGCATCCTCATGGGATTGCTCATGCCGGCGATCCAGTCGGTGCGTGAATCGGCGCGACAAACCGAATGCAAAAACAATTTGCGGCAAATCGGTATCGCGTTGCAGAACTACGTCACCGTGCGACAAGCGTATCCGCCCAGTTTTGAAATCGACCAGGGCACGGTGCTGACCGGCAACAATGGCTCCTGGGCCATTCATGGCCGCCTGATGCCGTTCATCGATCAAAACAATGCGTATTCCAAAGTTGATCTGGCCGTGGCCTGGGATGCGCAGAAAAACACCGGTGTGCCCACGATGCGAGTGGACGTCTACCTGTGCCCGTCCGAAATCAACGACAGGATGCGTGTCGATTCGTCCGGCAACGCCAAGGTCTATCCGCAAACCTACGGTTTCAATATGGGGACATGGTTGATCTACGACCCGGTAGACGGGAGGCCCGGCGATGGTCCGTTCTATGTCAACAGCAGCGTCCGACCGGTTCATGTCCGGGATGGGACCAGCAACACCATGGCCGCGTCCGAAGTGAAGGCATTCACTTCCTATATTCGTAACACGCCCGACCCGGGTCCGACTGCTCCACTCAATCCGTCGTTCTTCGACGGGTATCCGGCCACGCAATACAAACTGGGCCCCTCCCTGCAGCAAAACACCGGGCATACCGAATGGCCGGATGGACGCGTGCATCATTCAGGCATCACAACCGTCTTCACTCCCAATACCGCTGTTGAATACGAATACGATGGTCAGATCTATGACATCGATTTCAATTCAGTGCAGGAAGGCAAACGCGACGATCAATCGACCTACTCGGCTGTCACTTCGCGCAGTTATCACTCGGCTGGCATCGTCAACGTTTTGCGACTGGATGGCTCGGTAAATGTCGTCGCCAAGTCGATCAATCAGGGCGTGTGGCGGCAGCTCGGAACCATTGCTGGCGGTGAAATCCTCAGCGCAGAGTAACTCACGAAATTGTTGTTTCGTCACGTATCAACGGATTCCGCCGCCGAGAACCGGTCCGGCACCTGTGCCAGGCCGCGAATAGTTGAATAACGAATCAATAACGACAGTCTCCTCCGTATCGCCATCGCGATCGCGAAAGTCGTTCATGTCCTGGACGACAGTTCCGAACAGGTCCCAGCGGACAAAGACATCGGCTCCTGCCTGACCGTACAAAATTTCGCCCGCCTGGGCGGGAATCACCTGACTGCTTCCCAACCACGGGTCCCAGTGGCCTGCATCCATAACGTCGTCGCCGCTGCCGCCATAACAAACATCAAAGTCGAACCCGCCGAATAGCACGTCCGCACCGTTGCCTCCAAACAAGTAATCGTCACCTTCTTCACCGAACAGGTTATCGTCCGCATCTCCGCCGATCAGCCAGTCATTGCCACGGCCGCCCGCCAGCCGGGAGGATTCACCTTGCCGATCGATCGCGTGCATGATGTCATTTCCTTCCTGGCCATAGGCGTTATTACATCCGACCAGTAAGTCGTTACCCGGCCCTCCGTAGCCGGTCCTGCAATCATAAATACGATCGTTACCAGCCCGTCCGTACGCGCGATCTGCACCGCGAATAATATCGTCCCGGTCACTTCCGTGAACCTGGACTAATGGAAACGACAGACCTGTGTTGATTTCCAAACCACAATCTCGTGCCGAGACTACCCATATCCTGATGATCGAATTCAGACTACGACTGATCGTATCGATGTCTACCAACATTCCCTGCCGATATTCCTCGATCACAAACTCGACCTGGTTTCCGTTTTGAAAAATCCCAATCCGGGTCAAATCCAGGTCCGCATTGACATCGGTATCCAACCTCAGCAGCTCACCCTCGAGATACTCGATTTCGGAGAGATCCCGGTCACTTCGTGCGGTCGCAGGGTCAATCAGAATCAACAAACAACACACGACTGTCGGCAATACGAATTTGAACACGTTGACGCTCCCTGAACATTTAATGGCAAACAGGCGTTGCAGGTGGATTAACAGTTAACAAGGAGGCGATCGCCTCGTTAGCGCGCGCCGCAAGCATTCGCAGGGGTCAATAGTGTGTATGCAATTGTCAAAAAACACCGGAAATCGGGCTTTATTGCTACTTCCAGGGGTTTTTTGAAAGGTCCCCCTCGCTTCGTACATTCCCTTCTGCACCGGCTGGGGAAACACGAATGCCGGACGATCGAAAAACCAATTTGCCTGGAGGATAGCCAAACATGTCGAGTGCTACGACCAACTCTCTGAATCAACAACAACGTGCCAGCGAAAACAGCCAGATGGCCAGCCGACTCGATCGGTTATTCGCAGCCATTATCGACGGCGTGATCATGATGGTGGCCGCCGTACCCGTCGTCCTGATATTGACCCTGGCATTGGGCATGGGCGGACAATTTCTGCTGGCGCAGATCATCGGCTTGAGCGCTGGTGTCGGAATCTTTCTGGCCCTGAATTACAAAC
>JBPCVB010000004.1:0-6131 GCA_051010855.1 Pirellulaceae bacterium
TGCAACTGAATCGACCAATCGCCGACCGGAATACGTTGGGCAGACGCCCCAATCGATGCCCGACGCATCGAACGCTCAGTCATTAGTGCCAGCCGAACCCGTCATGCCCCGCTATGCACCTGACACAACGGTGCAACAGGCGCCTGTCAACGTACAACCTGCGGTAACTCAGCCTAACGTCTCGCTTGAGGCGCCGGCGCAGCAAGTCATGCAGGATGTAGCCATGGACCAGACGATTCACGCGATGGAGTCGTACCCCGGCGAGACAAACGTTCAGCACGAAATGACTCCGCTTACAATGCCTCAGGAAGTAACAGGCGCGGTCGAAACGCCGGAATACACGGCCGAATTGCCAAACTATGCTACCGGCCCTTCGAGTGCGGTTACCAACACGATGCCCGAGGGCATAGATGGAACGGTTTTGGACCTGCCGGCATTTGATGATGGGTCGGCTACAGAATTTGACCGACCGGAGAACAACCCACTGGATTCCAACCCAACTGTTTCGCCAGGCGAGATTCCGGTTTATCAGCAACAAGTTGGGCCCGGCATAAATGCGTTCCAGGAATCGTCCAACCAGTTTGCACCGGCACCGGCCGTCACGCCTGCGCCTGACCTCAGTCGTTTGGAGGCCGGTCCTTCCAGCACAGCAGATCCGAATTTGTTGCCGGTTTCGTCAACTATGGAACAGTCGTATGGACCTGCATTCAACACTGGATACACGCTCCCGTATCGTCCACTACCGACGCTGGAGAATTCGGTTGAGAGTACAGACATGCCGGCGCTAGAAAACATTGCAGAAGGCATCGCGGCCGAAGCGACCGAGACTGTATCGGTCGGTGAAACCGATCCATGGCAACCCTCGCGCGAAAGTTACACAGCTCCTCTGCCACGCATTATCACGGTTTCGAGTGATCCCGAACCGGTCTCCGATAACGCTCAGCGAATCAAAAACCCGTTTTTCAATCGATAAACAAGGTCGAACAGCGCTCGCACGAGTTGACCCACATCGTAGAGCAAGGAAGCAATTCGATGAATCAGCAAAGAAAACTCCCGTACCTCGTCGCCATGCTGGCTCTGTTGGTGCCAGGTTATTGCGGATGCCAGTCAGGGACCCCGACAATGGACTGGAGCCGTCTGAATCCGTTTCCCGCCAAGGCGGAAACCGAGCCGGAATATGAACAGCCTCTGCGGATGGCCGTCATCTGGAAAGAGACTACCTTGTCCGCTCCCGGCAAAAAGCCGACAAGAGGCTTCGGCGGGCGAATCTATTTCTATGGCGAAGAGAGCGAGCCTATTCGCGCCAACGGACAATTGACCATTTACGCATTTGACGACTCGGAAACAGATCCGGAGCAAACCTCGGCTGTGCCCCAACGAAAGTACGTTTTCAAGGCAGAGCATTTGCAACAACACCACAGCATCACGGATATTGGCAGTTCCTACAGTGTATGGGTTCCCTGGGACGAAGTTGGCGGAATGCGACGCACTATTTCGCTGCTGCCCGTATTCAATCCGGACGGAGGAAAGATCATTCAGGCTGACCAATCGATCGCGGTGTTACCCGGTCGCACGACCGAGCAGGATGACTTTTCCGGTCGGTCCAGCGTGCGGCAGGTTTCCGCATCGATCGAAGCGGATCAGCATGTCGCTTCTGCTTCACATGCCGCCCAGTCGGCTTCTGGCGACATCCGGAATGGCCGTCCGCAGGCCACGACGATTCGGGTGCCCCGGTCGCTGGCCAATGGCATGAAGCAACTGAACCAACGCGAACCGCAGATGCCAGCCAGGCCACGGCAAACTCGAGACAAAGAGTCCGAGCTCTCTCAGCAGGAAGTCGCTCAACAACAGCAGCTGATGCAAAGAGTCTCCGGAGAACAGTTACAGGTGCAAACCCTGGGCCAGCATGCGGAGAAGGAACGCAGCCGTCCGGTTGCCTTTGGCCAGCCCGGGTCGTATCGCTAGAACGGCGACGGGAACGTTCATCTTGGGATTTACAGACTGATGGCCGCTTTAAGTCCCAGGGCGAGCATCTGCTGACGAAACAGCTCGCAAAGTTCCTGCATTTGGACTACCGAAAGTTCTTCGGTTCGGGCGGTTGGCCCAAGACCTGCCTGAGTCAGCACTTCGTCAACTTGCGGCTTGGTGAGTTCATCCTTGAACGCGCTAATCGCCACCGACCGCAGAAATTTGCGGCGGTGGAAGAACATTGAGCGGACAAAGCCGTGAAAGAACTCGACGTCCGGCAGTGCGGCACGACGCTCCGGCCGGTGTTCGATGTGCAAAATCGCCGAATCGACTTTGGGACGCGGCCAGAATACGCTGGGCGGCAGAACCCGAACCAGACTCACATCGCAAATTGACTGCACCCATACGGACAAGGCTCCGTAATCCTTCGTGCCGGGTGAGGCAAGAATTCGGTCGGCCAGTTCTTTTTGAATAGTGACCGTCATTGTGTCGGGAACTATTTCCCAACGCAGCAAATTTGAGATCAACGGCGTCGCAATGTTGTAGGGCAGGTTGGCAGCCAGTTTCAGGCGGCTGTCCGGAATCGCCGACATGGCCTCGCGAACCGCTTCCAGGACGCCAGCGTCGATACGATTCTTGCTTTTGAGCGCATCCTGATGCAGCATGCGAATATTCTCAAAGGACTCCAGTTCTTCACTGGCGATCTGAATCAAGTGCCCGTCGATTTCGACCGTAACCACCTGGCCAACCTGAGGCGCCAATAGTGCGGTCAACGCACCGGTACCAGTGCCGACTTCCAGCACGATGTCTTGTTTGGTTAACTCTGCCGATCGCGCAAGCAACTCGATCAGGTTGTAGTCGATCAGAAAGTTCTGACCGTGCCTTCGATTGGGTTCCAGACCGACCTCGGCAAACCGACGCGTCAGATAGGAAATGGTCTGCTTCTTTTGAGGGGTGGTCATAAGAGGCCGGGCTTGCGAGATCAGGACACGTCGGATTGGAGGTACTGCAGCTGTCGTTCTACGTATTTGGCGAGCAGGTCCGTTTCGATATTTACCCGGTCACCCGGCTTGCGCCGACCGATCGTGGTCACCTCCCGCGTATGGGGAATCAGCACGACACTGAATGAGTTGTCGTCGACGTCGACCAACGTCAGGCTGATGCCATCGATAGCGACTGACCCCTTGCCGGACATTTGCCGAGTCAATTGTGGATCGACTTCGACGAAAATCTTGCGCCATTCCTCGTTGTCATCGAGCGAGCGAATGGTGCCCAGGCCATCGACGTGGCCGGTGACGTAATGTCCGCCCAGTCGGGAATCGGGACGTAGAGCCCGTTCCAGGTTGACGCCTGAACCCGGTTCCAGCTGGCCCAGATTGGTTCGCTGCAATGTTTCTGGCACGGCATCAAACTGCAGCAGATCGCCGTCGATACCCACGATCGTCAGGCAGCACCCGTTGATGCTGATGCTGTCTCCGATCGAGGCATCCGTGTGAATGATCGCAGCCCGGATCGCGAGCCGTACATTGTCCTGCCGGGACTCAGTTGATTCTACTTGTCCGATTTCTTCAACCATTCCGGTAAACACAATAGAGCTGCTGGAAACGAAGTAAAGGAAGCGTGCCGACTTGACAATGTACGCAACGCCAGAGGTGCGGGAAAGCGTAAAACGGCGTGCGGTCGATTTGCCGGGTACCCCTTCTCGCACCGATCACCGTCAGGCAAAATGTTCCGCATTCAAAGCCCGTATGTTGCCCGGTGTAGGTAATCATGTTGAATTCGATCGTTGATATTCGCGGCCGTCAAATCCTCGACAGCCGTGGAAACCCGACTGTGGAAGTAGACGTTTCGCTGGCGGACGGTTCATTTGGCCGCGCGGCCGTTCCGAGCGGAGCGAGTACCGGGGTCCACGAAGCACTGGAAATGCGCGATGGCGACAAATCCCGCTATCTGGGCAAGGGAGTGCTGCAGGCCATCGCCAATATAAATGACGTCATCGCTGATGAACTGATCGGGATGCCGGCGACGGACCAGCGATTGGTCGACCAGCAATTGTTGACTCTCGACGGAACGGAAAACAAAAGCAAACTTGGGGCCAATGCCATTCTTGGTGTGTCGATGGCCAATGCCGCTGCTGCCGCGGATCTTTACGGCTTGCCACTGTTTCAGTATCTCGGTGGCAATTTCGCCAACGTCCTGCCAGCGCCGATGATGAATATTGTCAATGGCGGTGAGCATGCCGACAACAATGTTGATGTGCAGGAATTCATGGTCATGCCGTTGGGATTCGACTCGTTCAGCGAAGCACTTCGTTGTGGCGTGGAAATATTCCACCATTTGAAGAAGGTTCTGGCGAGCAACAACTACAGCACAACCGTCGGTGATGAAGGCGGCTTTGCCCCCAACCTGAAAAGCAATGGCGAAGCGTTGCAGTTGATTATGGACGCGATCAGCAAAGCGGGATACGAAGCCGGATCCCAGGTCTTCATTGCCCTGGATGTGGCGGCGACGGAGTTTTATGATGCCAACGCAGGGACCTATGCCATTGATGGCAAACAGATTTCTTCCGCCGAGATGGTCGATTTTCTTGCCGGCTGGGCCGACCAGTATCCGATTTGTTCGATCGAGGACGGTTGCAGCGAAGACGACTGGGAGGGCTGGAAACTGCTGACAGAAAAGTTGGGGAACCGCGTTCAGCTCGTTGGCGATGATTTATTCGTCACCAACACAAGCCGATTGCAGCGTGGCATCGACGAAGGAATCGCCAACAGTATCCTGATCAAGGTAAACCAGATCGGAACGTTGACCGAGACGGTTGAGGCTATCCGTCTGGCTGGCAGGGCCGGGTATTCGTGTGTCACCAGTCATCGCAGCGGCGAAACTGAGGACTCGATGATTGCGGATCTGGCAGTTGCAATGGGCACTGGACAGATAAAAACCGGTTCGGCATCCCGCAGTGACCGTATGGCAAAATACAATCAGTTGTTGCGAATCGAGGAAATTCTCGGCGACAATGCAGCGTACGGAGGTCCGTTGTTCCCCAAATCCCCGGGTTCATCCTGATGGTCAGTCGGCAGTCGAGTTCATTTGCCAAACGCATTGCCAATTCGGCTGGATTCTGGATGTTTGTGTTTTGTGCACTCGGACTGGCCGGACTACTGATGGCCGACTCGAAATTTCGCGAACGGATGCAGAGACAAGCACTGCGAGTCGGCGTTTCCAACAGTTCCGAGGCGGCTTCCCCCGAAACGGCTGCTATGCCGGGTTCAGTTAACCGACAGCCAGCCGCCCCCGTCTATTCGCTGGCCCTGTTGCACGGGATTTTGGCCGCCGGTGCGATTTGCGGACTGGCCATGACTTGTTTCACCGTGATCCGTATCACTCAAGCTGGCGATCAGGATGGCGAAACCGCATCGAGGAACGAACCGGCCGAGCCACTGACTTGAGTCCGGGATCAAGAGCCGTCCGTTTGTATTAGATCGGTAACAATTCGGGTTGTGGCCTGTATTCCCGTTAGCCAAGGACTTTGGCATTATGGCCTTTTTGGCGAATTTCAATTAAACTCAACAGCGAATTGATACGTCCCAAATTTGTTCATCGGGGCGGCTGGCAAGATAACTGAACCCTGGACTTGGCGGAATGCGTACAACGATCGCTTTGTTAATTGGATGTGTGCTGTTGGCTGGTTGTGAAACGCCGACGGTCAAGAAAGAGCAATTTATGACCCTCGAACAAATGGAGAAGGGTCACAAGAAATTTTTGGGCTACGACGTAGTGCAGGCTCCCGAAATAGAAGGGCCTTATCGCCTGACCACCGTGATCAACAGCACTGTGAATTACGAAGGACGTTCGCCGATGTGGCGTCGCGCTGTGGTCGACGGTGAAAATATTGATTTTAAGTATGAGGACAGTCTTGGTTACGGATTCCGTTTCCTGTCTGTCGAAAATGAGGCGGGCGAATTTGGCACTATCATGTTGCGATCTTCGGGCAAGAAGCCCAATATATTTGAACGCAACAATATCGATCCCAACGCGGCAGGAGGCGGCGCTACCCGGGCTGATCCGGAAGATATGCCGGCCGCCGCAGTGGTCAAACGCCGCTTGATGCGTAATGACGATGGCGACGGCAAGCTCGCCCGCGAAGAATTGCCCGAACGTGTGCG
>JBPCVB010000005.1:0-5400 GCA_051010855.1 Pirellulaceae bacterium
CTGTTGTTGGGTGCGGTCCGCTGGCTAATTCTCGACAGCCGCAATTTCGAGTCGTTTTTCCGGGGCTGTGGCCGGTTGGGATTTTGCCATCCGTTTTGGCACGACCGTTGCAATCGGTACTCCTGTCCGCCGGCCATGGCGGGCCAACAATAACCGGTCGACGCCGAACCGGATGCGTCGGCCGATCAAATAGTCTCCTCACCGAGACGACCCAGGCGAATGGGCCCGGCTTTCTCCCCAGCCGGGCTTTTTCTTGCGCCGATTCGTGGTTGCTGTCAACGGCCGCGAATCGGCGTTTGCTTTTAACCGCCCCAAGACTAGCATGGAATCAGGCGGTTTCCTTTGTCAATTTGCTGCGGTTCTTCCAGCATGACCCACGACTTTCCACCACCCGTTTCCGAACTGGTCGAGACGTTTGACGAGCTCGAGGACTGGGAGGAGCGCTATGGCTTTATTCTGGACCTGGGCCGCGAATTGCCGGTGCTGGACGAGTCACTGCAAAAGGAAGAGAACAAGGTCCACGGGTGCATGAGCACTGTGTGGCTGGTCATCGATTCGGTGCCGGGGAACAACGGTGACGATTCCAAAATCGAGATCGTGGCCGACAGCGATTCCCTGATCGTCAAGGGCCTGATTGTAGTTCTGTTGTCGATGTACAACGGCAAAACCCCGGCGCAGGCCATCAAACTGGATCCCAACGAACTGTTTGGCGAACTGGGGCTGAATCAGCATCTCAGTCCGAACCGTCGTAACGGGCTCTATTCCGCGGTCGGGCGGATTCGCGAACTGTGTGTCCAGTTGGCAGCGCGCGTGTAATCGCAGGTTCACTGATTTCACGGAAACCGTGACGACCGGTTCCGCAAAATAGTGATTCCGTAGCGATGGCAGCCACCGTTTCCAAAAAGCATTTGGCGGCTGGAAGCTACCGCTGGCAGAACCTGACGCCGGCGGTGAAATTGTATCACCGCAACAGTGATGTCACCCTCCCGGGGCCCGGCACCCGGCACCCGGTGACAATACAAGCACGAAGCGCCAGCGAGTGGGTTTTGGGTCCAGGGAACTACTTGTTCGCTCGCGCTGCGTGCTCATGTGGATGGCCCTGCGAGACGAACACTAGATGTTCAGCGACAGATTCTCCAGCGACGACAATATCGCAATCGTGGAAGCCGACTTGTTCAGCACATAAAA
Organism: Pirellulaceae bacterium; assembly: GCA_051010855.1. Classification (GTDB taxonomy): domain Bacteria; phylum Planctomycetota; class Planctomycetia; order Pirellulales; family Pirellulaceae; genus CAJQPP01. The sequence continues at coordinate 1,189 of JBPCVB010000005.1, forward strand.
GTGCAAGCCGGCGACTCCGCGTTTTACCAGTTCTTCAACTTGCCGCGTTGCCTGCTCGATGCCTACCTGCTGTTGCCAGTCCGCGTCGTCGGGTTTTTCTGACAGTCGAGTGGCAAAATCGGCCGGCAAGCGGGCACCGCACAACTGGGTGATCTTGCGGACCTGCTTGAGACTCAACACCGGTAACAGACCGGGGATGATCGGTACGTTGATTCCTGCGTTTTCAGCGCGGTCGCGAAAATCAAAGAAGTCGGCATTGTCATAGAACAACTGCGTGATCACGATGTCCCCGCCCGCATCCACTTTGCGTTTCAGGTTCTCCAGATCGACGTCGGCATTGGGCGCTTCCTGATGGGTCTCGGGATACCCGGCCACCGCGATGCCAAATTCCGGGAACTCCGCGCGAATCAGTTCGACAAGCTCATTGGCATAGTGCAAGCCATCCGCGGCTGGCTGAAACACCGCATGACCCGACGGTGGATCGCCACGCAGCGCGACAATGAAATCGATCTGATTGTCCCGGGCCCTGGCCAGATATTGTCTTAACTGGTCCTTGCTCGCATCGACAACGGTCAGGTGGGATGCCACGGGAATTTCATACTGCTTTTTGACTTCGCAAACGATTTCCAGCGTTCGGTCGCGAGTCGAGCCTCCAGCGCCGTAGGTGCATGTCACAAACGCCGGCCGAAACGCCATTAGCTTGTCGAGATGACTGAACATGGCGCGATTGCCGGCCGGGGTACGAGGCGGGAACAACTCGAACGACAGAGCGGGCTTGTCAGAGGTATAGAACTTCGAGGGCATGCGACTGCATCAACTACGGGAAAAAGAACAGAAAAGCCAGTGTAGGCCCAAACAGGCTACCAGACGAGCGGTTCGCAACTCAAACCGCTTCGCTCTGCAGCAGTTAACTCAAACATGGCTTCGATCAATGCCTTGTCACAGGGCCGTTGTTCGACCTGGCGACGGCCAAACATGCGGGCCTGCGTCGCGATCATCACCTTCGGATCAATTGCCGTGACTTTGCCGGTCAGTCGCGCGTCGTTGGTAAAGGCGGCCACGTTGTGCACCGCCATACCGTACACCATGCTGCCAACACCAATCGTCTTGCCGGTGTAGATCGAAGTATTGATGGCAGTCTTGGCATAATCGCCGACAAAGCAGCCGCAAAACTGCAAACCGGTGGCGATCTTCTCACCGCCATGCTGCATGTTTACCTTGCCGTACGTGTTCTTCAGATCGCTGTTGCATGTCCCGGCCCCCAGGTTGATCCAGCTGCCCAGATAACTGTGTCCCAGAAATCCGTAGTGCTGCTTGTTGGTATAGCTCTCGACAATCGTGGCCTCGATTTCCCCGCCCAGTTTGCAAGTGCTGCCCGCGGAGACGCCGTCCTTGATCGCCGAGTGCGCCGCGATCTTGCAGTGGGTGCCCAGATAAACGGGACCTTCCAGAAAAGTGAACGGACCGACGTTGCAGCCGGACTCCAGCACAATCGGTCCGTGTCGCGTGTCGGTTACTACGTGTTCGCCGAGACTAGCGTCATCGGCACTAAACACTCCATCGGCGATCTCGCGGTATCCGCCCATCCCCAGCCGCCATTGCAGGTTGGCCGTCATGGAATCGCAATGCACACGAATCAGGTCGTGCAAATACTGAATGACCTCAAGTGAACTGTCGATACGCGTGCAGCCCAGCGATTCAAACGTCGCGGTGTCCAGCTCGGGTAGTTCCGGCGAACTGATCGTTGCCGTGGGTACCACGGCTGCCAGCAACTGATCATCGTCGTCGGTGATCATCAGTGATTCCCGCCGACCGACCAGCATGCCCAGCTCGGACAAACTGGCGGCCGCCGGAGCGACTCGGGCATTGATGCAGCACGTCCACTGATGAGCTGGATCCAGTGTGTCTTGAAAATGCGGAAAGTCTGCGGCGACTACATCACGCAAGTGAGTGCGGACACGGGTAATCAACCGTACGTCCTGGTCAGACAAATGTCGGATCAGGTCGATCAACCGGAAGCTGCCGCAGGAAACGGCAAAAGCGGGACGACCGGTCGTAACGGGGTCCAGGTCGGCAACCCGCGCGTCTTCAAAAAGAATAATGTTCAAGGGAATCAGGTTAATGAGGCCTGCAGGACGATAAATCAGTTGATTCGTATGTTATGCCAACACACCGGGCCGAGAAACCTCACGAGGCCTTCACGATCCGGGCCCGCCACCTCGCAGCAATCGCTTTTATCCGACGCGGTGGCATGCTAATTTGGAAACCCCGCCCATGCAAAGAAGCACAGGCCACAAGCCCTCCCCATTCACAAATCGGTGAAAGCGGTCATGCCTTCCAACGCCACCGAAATGCAGCAGGAACTGCAACGATTGCGATTGCGAGTCGCCGAGCAAACGGCAGAAATCACGCGGCTGCGTGAACTGGCGGAAACCGATCCACTGACCGGCATTGCCAACCGACGCGGATTTGAAAAGGAAATGCGTCGACGCTATGCCGAAACCCGGCGACACGATCGACCGTTTACACTGATGTCGATCGACATGGATGATCTAAAGTCCGTGAATGATGAATCCGGACATTCAACCGGTGACGAGTTGCTGCAGGAAATCGCGCGGTTGCTGCACGAAAACGTGCGTGCTTCCGATGTCGTGGCGCGTGTTGGCGGCGACGAGTTTGCCGTGATCCTGCCCGGCGCCGACATCGAGTCTGCCAGGTATGTCGCAAAGCGAATCTATGAAGTCGCCGTGCCGCTGGTCCAGTCGCGATTTGGTGACGAGAACGGACGACTGAGCATCGGAATTGTCCAGGCCCATCCCGGTTTGACGATCGAGCAGGTTCTGGAAACCGCCGACCAGCGGATGTATCGCGCCAAGGAGCAGGGCGGTAATTGTTTCGTAGCGGACGAGCCCGAGTAAACGCGCGCAAAAAAACGTCACGGTTCACCACCGGCGATCCGTGACGTGGGGGACTTTTCCAATGCTCTCTTGTCGCTACCGCATGAAGCCATTGGGGCGTTTACACGCAGTCGGGGGGACTAGTTATTCAGGTTACGGTTATCAGCCGTTGACTCTGCAGCCATCTTCTCGATGACCATCGTGGTCAAATCCAGATTCTTCTGATACACGACATTGCGATTAACGCCCTGAATGACTTCGCCACGGTTTTCCGGATCAATCGACTTGCTGTCGAAACGAATCACCAGCGAGATACCAAACTGGTCGGACATCCCTCCGACAACCTGTTGCATTTGCGTGTAGGTGTCGTAGTAGATACGGGCTTCGCGATTCAGCATATCAGTGTTGGTCTGACGAGCCTTGGTGCGCATCTGGGCTGCCTGGGCTTCCACGTCGGCTTCCAGTTGCTTGAGTTCGGGTGAACCCGGTTTGTAATCCTTGCCTTGCTCAGCCATTTGCTGTAGCCGTTGTTGTTCGGCTTCCATTTGCGCCTTGAACTGCTCGGCTTCTGCCTTGATGGCATCCATCCGCTGGTTGAACAGGGCGTTAGCCTCGAAGACTTTGGCCACATCCAGCACGGCAACCATGCCGCCATTACTGGTTTCCTGGGCCTGAAGGTTTCCTGCCAGCGCGAATACGCAGGCGACGATGGCGGTTAAGATTAATGACGACTTCAAGATCAATCCTCCCTGATGGATGTGAAGCCCGACATGGTCGGTCAAATTGTTCGGTTACGGGGTCTGTTGTGGTCTGGCCCTGCAACGGTGCGTCCTGCACCTGTGCTGAGGCGTTGCATGTTCTGTGCCAGAACATCGCGATCGCCGTGGGCGGCGGCATTTACGGGAATTCAAATGGCCAAGGGGCCATCGACCTTTCGGGTCTTCCCAAAAATGCACGGCGGCTTGTAAAGGTTACATGCCGCCGAATCAATGCGAGTTTAAAGTGATAGCTATCGGGAGTCGGGCAAGTCAGTCGTTTTGCTATCCTTTTCGACCGCCTGCCACGGCATGACCAACCAATTCACAGCTGATAGTGGGACGTTTTGGCTGGAACACGCCTGATTCAGGGCTGCTTGATGTTGAGATGCAAAGGCGACAGGCGCGGGCCGTTGCTGGTCGGCTGTTTGCCAGCATGTCGACACGAGTTGATTACGCAGATAACGGCTGGCCGAAATCGCCCATACTTCACGCCGCAGCTGGTCGCCGAGTTCATTCAGCGGGATTGCCAGTTCCGCCGTCCAGAACTCGCCTTCTGT
>JBPCVB010000006.1:0-7025 GCA_051010855.1 Pirellulaceae bacterium
CTTCTTCCTCGTCATCGTGCGAGATGGAAACGGGCTCGCCCATTTCTTCCATCAACGCCGTGATCGCCTTGTCCATGGCAGGGCCACGAACGTTTTTATATCGAATGACCCCTTCGCTATCGAGGACGTAAATCGTAGGCCAACCGGAAACGTTCCACTGCGTCGAAATCGGACCACTGGTCCCTTCGGGGCCATTCCAGAAGCTTCGCCAGGTAATATTCTTTTCCTTAACGATTTCCTTGATCTTGTCGCGATCGGCATCGCTATTAACGCCGATCAAAGCAAATGGTTTTCCTGCCAGTTGTTTTACGAGCGACCGCTCGTGTGGGTACATAGCCCGGCAGGGGCCTCACCAATCGCCCCAGAAGTCAATCACCACGACCTTGCCGCGGTAATCGCTCAGGTTGAATTCCTCACCATCGAGGTCTTCGCCTTCGATATCCGGCGCGGTTTTTCCGATGGACAGATAGCGGATCTCGAACAGCGTGCTTTCGCAGCGTTCGCCAATGGTAATGACTTCATCGCCGCGTTCTGCCAACACGACATCGCCATAGTTTTCCACGATGCTGTCGAACAGTGTTTCCATCGTGGTACCGTCTTCGGTCTCGCCATGCTCGTAGATCGCAGATGCAACCGATGACAGGGAATCGTGATAGCGCTGATAGGCCTCGATCTGGGCCCGCACGCGAGCCATCCGTTGTTCGGCCATTTCGTCATCGTCGCCATCATCCTGCTCGTCCAGCTGAGTCTGGGCTTTCTCGGCCGCGTTCTTCATCGCCCGGTAACGGCGTTGACCCTGCTGGATCTGCATTACCTTGCTGTAAGCGGCAACACCCTGGACGCGTTCGACAGGACTCTCGTCCATCAGCCGTTGCAAGAAGTCCTGATTCTCCTGGGAGGGAATATCGCGACCCTTGGTCATGGCGATGTCGGCCATGGCCTCCGACTTAATGTGATGTTCGACCAGCAGTTCGGTCGCTTCGTTGGACATGGGTCCACGGACCCGTTGCACAATCCACGCCAGTGCATCAGCGGAAGACTCGGCGGCCGGGTCTTCCTCGACCAGCACCATCAAGCGCCCTGCAAAATCGTTGGGCTGCGGATACGACTCCCGGAACAACTTGCGTTTGGCGTCCTGGGACTCGGCGGCGTTGTATGCTTCCATGAATTCCGCCATGGCTGCGTCGAAATCTTCGATAATCGACTCAACAGAATCGTCGGCAGCCTCTTCTTCGGTCGCTTCTTCCGAAGCCGTTTCTTCCTGCTGCGACGCGTCTTCTTCCTGCTCTTGCGGGAACCACGCCACCGAGGTCATGGGCACGGTCGAATCACTCGTGCCATCGTTCAATTGGTAAAGTCCGTAGCCGGCCAGACAAACCAGCAGGCTGAATACAACAAGTTTTTGCATGAGCGTCTCCGCAAAAGTCATCATGGGATGATTAAGCATCAGAAATTGAGCCCCTGATTGTAAACCAGACTGACCGGCGAGGTTGCCGGACATTTCGCTCAAAAATCACGATTTATCGAATATTTATCGGTTCATTTGTCGGGTAGCTGACTACTCGGATGCGCCCAGACGATCGCCGACGGCCACCTTGCGACCACGCAAAAACTCGGTGACCGGCATCTGCCGTTTGCCCGCAGGCTGGATTTCAACCAGTTGCAACAGCCCGTCGCCGGTGGCAACCGTAATGGATTGCTCGTCGACTGCCTCGACGAATCCAGCCAGTTGCCCCGCCGGCCGCTGCACAACAACAGCCTGGTGCACGATGATTCGCAGAGGTTGCGCGGCGTCGCCCTGCCACCACGTGAAACTGCCAGGCCAGGGCTGAAAGGCGCGGATCTGGTTGAACAGTTCGCGCGCGGTGCGACTCCAGTCCAGCTGGCCCTGTTGCTTGCGGATTCGCGGTGCCTTGGTGACTTGTCCCTTGTCCTGGGGGGTGCCCAGGGATTGTTGCCCGTCCCAGGATGCCAGCATCTCAATCGACTCGGTAACAGCAGCAACTCCCAGTTCGGCCATTCGCGGTTCCAGTTGTTCTGCTGTTTCGTTTTCGCCAATGGCCAACTTCGTCTGCACCAGCATGGGTCCGCCGTCCAATCGTGGCGTCATATGAATGACGGTAACACCGGTTTCTTTTTCGCCATTGAAGATGGCCCAGTTGATCGGGGCAGCGCCGCGGTATTTGGGCAGCAATGATCCGTGCAAGTTGATACCGCCAAGTCGCGTCGTTGCGAGTATTTCCCGCGACAGCAGCTGTCCATAGTCGCAAACAAACAGCAGGTCCGCTCGCAGCTCCTGCAATGTTCGCTGGACCGTGCCTGCGTTGATATCCTGCGGGTCAATAATTTCGGTGTCACCCCATGCTGCCACCAGTTCCAGCACCGGATTGGGAACCGTTTTGCGTCGGCGACCGGCATCTTCGATCGGTCGAGTCACCAGTAACGCGATCTCATGGTCGCTCTCTCTAAACCAGCGGATCGCGGGCACTGCAAATGGCCCGGTTCCCATAACGATCAATTTCATTGGCTGAACTGCGCGCGGTTAGGTTGAACAGGAGATCATGGAACAAAGCCACTTGCTGCGGCCCACCTGTGGCATGGCAAGGGAGCGCGTCGTGGGGCAAACTCACCGGACGTACTAGCAGTATTTCGCTTCCAGTTCCGCCAACCTTTTGACTACCGCCGAGGCTGAGACACTTTCGTCCTGCCTCAGCATACTGGCGTATTCACGTTCAAAAGCATCCAGATCATCGGCGATGCTTTTTTTGGCCGATTCGCTCATTCGATCGGGAAACAACACACCTTGCAAGTGATCGTACTCGTGTTGCATGACCCGCGCCAACATTCCATCGACCACGCGGTCAAACTGGTTACCGGAAAGATCCCAGGCCGTCACGTGCACCTGTTCGGGCCGCACCACCTGACCATACACGCCCGGAATACTCAGGCAGCCTTCTTCAGCTTCACTGGTTCCCTTGGGTGACTGGATGACCGGGTTGATCATCACCAGTTCCTCGCCGGCGCCGCGCTCTCCTGCGGAGTTGACCACGAACAATTGAAAAGGCAAATTGACCTGATTGGCAGCCAGTCCCACGCCGCGATGTTCGTACATCAACTCGAACATTTCGACGACCATCTGTTTCAGGTTTTTGTCAACACGCCGCAACGGTTTGGACTGGTGTCGCAATGCCGGATGAGGATAGTTAATGACTTGCAGCAAAAAGAACGACTCCAGACGGTAATTTAATCAGCTTGCAAAGTGAAAACGTGGTCGGGACGAACGCAACTGCGGTCGCGGCAATGACACTGAAAAAATTATATGTCGTTACGGCAATGCAAACAGCGCCTTGCGCTTGCGTATAAACAAGGATCAGCGCGCAGCCATTTTTTTTGTCAAGTGCAGAATCAGAGCCTGGCCGGCCGTCTTGACATAATTTGGTGCAGTGTTTTTACGTGCAAATTCGCGGAGCAAAAAAAAAGTAAATTAAGGGCGAAAAACAAAAACTTGTTTCTTGGGAAAAATGTTCCTCGGGTTGCTTGACAATCGTTGCGGCATCCACAAAATACCTCGTTACCTGACATGGTTCTTCGTTCTAAATCAACCGTCAAATCAGCGCAGAGACACGAGGTGGTTTGACGAGTTGTTTTGCTAATAGAGATTTTTGTTGCCGTAACATCCTTGTCACATGCGGTTCAATAATTCTGGACCTCCTGTGATCCATCGTCGCACTGTTGCCCATAAAAAATCTTCTGTTGTCGAACGACGACGACGGATCAAGTCAGTCACGGTTGAAATCTGTTCCGGAAATTTTTAATTCTGGCTCAAACCGTCTTCCAGAAAAGTCGCTTATTCGTTTTATCGGATATCAAGGTGTACTGGGTGATTGCAACCGAAGGACGCGACCGCGACGTTACGTCTGTGACGCGGAAGGATTCCTCACCCATTTTTTTGCGTCCGTTGTTGCCTGGGGGGCATGCCTACGTGACGGATACGTAATCTCAGGAGAACTGGGCCAGGAGGGCACCAGATCGGACGCACAAGTTTGCGATTGCCTGGATACGAGCTATCCGCAATCAAGCAGTTAGGCGAGCACATGAAGTGTCTCGCCTTTTTGTTTTGCTTTTCCGCTGCTTTCCGCCAATGATTCAGTTGACCGTCTCAACCCAGCTTCCCAAAGTTTACTGCCACCATGCGACAATGCCTGATCGCGATCGGATGCAACCAGGGCAATTGTCAGGCACAAATCGCTGCAGCCCTCGACCAGCTGGATCAATTGCCTGATACCCGCGTCGTGCAAACGAGCTCGCTCAGGCAAACCGCTCCGGTCGGAAACACCGATCAGACTTTTCTTAATGGTGCTGTGCTACTGCAAACCGGGCTGCCACCTGCCCATCTCATGACTTGTTTGCTGGAACTGGAATCCTCGGCGGGTCGGCAACGGGGCCGCGATAGCGGAAACCGGCCGCTTGATCTGGACATCCTGCTGTTTGACGACCTGTCGATTCAAGAGCCGGGTTTAACTATCCCTCATCCGCGCATGTCGTTTCGAAGATTTGTGCTGGAGCCGGCTGCGGAGATCGCCGCCGAGTGGTCACACCCCGAACTGGATTGCCGGCTCGGTGAGCTGTTGAATCAACTCGACTCGCGACCCAATGTCATCGCTGTGGTGATGTCACCTGCCATCGCCCAGTTACTGCAACAACAACCCGACCTGTGCGATCGCGCGGCAGAAACTTCGATTGTCTGGCAACGCGATTCCGCCATTAATGATTCGGCCGATGACCCATCTGCGTTCACTGACGACCGCTGGCTTGTATTGATGTTCGACGATGACGCCTCGATTGAAGCCTGGGCGGATCAGATCAAGTTGCTGATCGCGCCGGAATTGACCAGCGGCTATCGCGGTCCGCGCTGGATAGTGTCGGATGACGTGACCCTCCCGGTTTCTGGACAGGCAACTGCACTGGTTGATCAGGTAATGACGGCAATCGCATCCATGCAGCCGGCTAAGGGTGTAGTGCCATCGGCCCGCCACCCTCTCTAGCAGTTTTTTTGGCTCCGCCGCAAACTGCACGCTACAATCGACCAGTTACACGCGTTATCGATTGGGCTGGTAATGAAAATCCTGGTGGTCAGCAGCGAAGTCGTCCCGTTTGCCAAGACGGGTGGTCTGGCCGACGTTTGTGGTGCCTTGCCAGTCGCCTTGCAGCGTGCCGGTCATGAGGTTGTCGTGTTCATGCCCGGTTACCGCGTGGCCCGCGATGCGGGACTGCCGATCGAAGAGACCGATGTCCAGCTGGAGGTTCCGGTGGGCGAGCAAATGGTCTCCGGCCGCCTGATGAAAAGCCATTTGCCCAATAGCGATGTCGTCGTTTATCTGGCCGGCCAAAATGACTACTTTGACCGGCCCGGTCTGTATCAAAACGAAGGCCAGGATTACCCCGACAATTGTTCCCGGTTTGTGTTCTTTTGCCGGTTCGTTCTGGAGTCCCTCGCCCAGCTGGGCTGGCGGCCGGATCTGGTGCACTGCAATGACTGGCACACCGGACTGATACCGGCGTATTTGCGCACGCTGTATGCCGAGCACGAATTGTGGCGTGATACTCCCACGCTAATGACCATTCACAATCTGGCCTATCAGGGAAGTTATCCAGCCGACCGCATGCCGCTGACCGGTTTGGACTGGGAGTACTTTAACTGGCGTCAAATGGAGTTCCACGAACACCTGAACTTGCTCAAGACAGGCATCGTGTTCGCCGATGCGGTAAGCACGGTTAGCCCGCGATATGCAATGGAAATCCAGACAGCCGAACAAGGCCACGGCCTGGATGCGGTGTTGCGATCCCGGCGCAATGACCTGACAGGCGTGCTTAATGGCATTGATATTGATGTGTGGAACCCGAAAACCGACCCTCATCTGGCAACCAACTACGACGCAGAAACATGGCTTGAATGCAAACCAGCCTGCAAGGCCGACCTGCAACAGCGTTTGGGAATGACGGTCAATGCCGATGCACCGTTGATCGGCGTGATTGGAAGAATGACGGCGCAAAAAGGCTGGGAACTGATTATTGAAGTCATGCAGCGCTGGCTTGGTCACATCGGCGCTCAATGGGTAGTGTTGGGAACCGGCGATGCGGGTTTTCAGGATTCCTTGCGGCAGCTCAAGGAACGCTTTCCGGACCAGTTGGGACTGGAACTTGGTTTCTCGGATCCACTGGCGCATCAGATCGAGGCTGGTGCAGATTTGTTTCTTATGCCCAGTCGCTTTGAGCCGTGTGGACTAAATCAGCAGTACAGCATGCGTTATGGAACGGTTCCGGTGGTTCATGAAACCGGTGGATTGGCGGACACGGTTGTTAACCTCAGCGAAGCGACGCTACAGAGCCGGACTGCCAACGGATTCAGTTTCGACCACTACGATGCGGGTGCCCTTGATCAATCATTGATGCGCGGCGTCAACACGATGATTCACGACAAGTTGATCTGGCGGCAAATGATCGAGACTGGCATGCGACAGGACTGGTCCTGGTCGGCCAGCGCCTCCAGGTACGTGCAGCTGTACGAGTTAATTCGGCAATCCCGCAGCGCACCGCCTCAACCCGCGTGAGCGATCCATGTCAGACCTGCGCTATGACCCCGTGTTCGGACAATGGTGCGTGATCGCTGAAAGTCGCCAGTCACGGCCCTTTGAATTTCAGGAGCTTGTCCAGCGACGCGCGGGGATCGACTGCCCGTTCTGCGAGGGCAATGAATCGGTGACACCAGCGTCGATTGTCGAGTGGTCGCTGTCGGGTCCACTGGAAGGCAACAGCCAGCCGTGGCTGGTCCGCGTGGTGCCCAACAAGTATCCGGCGCTCGACCAGAACCTCTTGATCATTGACCCACACGATCCGGCACAGGCTACTTCGGGACCCGGGCATCAGGAGGTCATCGTGTTGTCGCCGCGGCATGTTGTTAGCCTCAGCGGTCTCAGTGACGAGGAATTAATCACCGGCTTTCGCGTCTTTCAGCAGAGATTGCA
>JBPCVB010000007.1:0-5869 GCA_051010855.1 Pirellulaceae bacterium
CAGGGCTGGGGTTGATCTGCCGGGAATGGATCAAGTCGGAGTTGCCACCCGGACTCAGGGATTACACGTGGATTGAGACAACCGTTGAAGAAGCTCAATGGCTGGGCTGCAATGGATTACCGCTCGACCCCGAGACCGTCATCATGGACTCGCGGCACGAGCGTGTGATCGCCGAAGTCAGGAAAACGGGACACAACGTCATCGAATTGCCCTACGACGGACCGTCCTTCGTTGGCGGGGCATTTCGATGTAGTTCACAACCCATTCACCGGGCCAGAGCCTGACCCCGTTGAGATGCCAATGCAGATGCCGCTGCACTAACAAGGTACAACACTCGTCCGCGTATTCGCCGGGGACTCGTAGATCTATCAACTGACCACGTGTTCCAACAGCTTCTCAAACCAACCGTTGTCATAACAGACCTGATGGATCTTATGGCTCGCGCGAGAGCCATCGTCCATCATCTACATGCGATTTTTGATGTCCAGATTCTGATCTATCAATGGATCGGGGGCATGCAGGCGGGCAAGCGTTACACGGCGTACCAGTTCTGCCAGTGAACCGGTACCGGTTTGTTCGAACACGGCGTGACGACAGGATTCCACTGTACGGATGCTAATATGCAGCCGCTCGGCGACTAGCTTGTTGGGCAACCCTTCAAGCATCATTTCCAGCACGTCACGCTGCCGTTGATTCAGCTGCCCGATGTCATCCAGCAGTTGGTCATTGGCATGCTGTTGCGTGATGGCCGTCCGGTATCGATCCATCGCCATGCGGATGGCGTCCCACAATTGCTGCTCGCCACCGGGCTTGTCGATCACTGTATACGCGCCATTTTGCATGGCGAGCACGGTCAGCCAGGTTTCGGCGAACGCGGTCAGAAATACAATCTGAATGTGCGGATTGAGCTTGCGCAGACGCTGTTGCATGTCAATACCGTTGCAACCGAGCAGGCGAAACTCGCATACGACCACACCATTATGGTCGCATGCTGAAGATCCGAGCAGTTCCTCGGCGGTCGCAAAGGATTCGATGGGTACGTGCATAGCATCAGCGATGCGGCCAATACGTGACACGGTGACGTGGTCGCCATCGACCACGATGATTCCGGGGAGGGGCATTTAAGAATCCAAAAGAGGAGCGCAGGAATGCAAAGGATGGAAAGGCATTCCCTCGCCCATAAACGCGACGTTTACGCCCCGAGTCCGCCACGGTTAATCAAATTTTTCGCCACCATTTGCACCGCATGTCAGCCAATAGCAACCTGTTTTTGTGCGTGATAAAATGCGATTGACGACGGAACCCCGGGAAATCGCACCCTCCTACGAGCCGCCCGTGAATTCATCCACTGATCCGCCTGACCAGGCCGGACCAAAAAATGCAGACCACCCAAACCTGGATGCCCAGGTCTACGATGAGTTGCGTCGTTTGGCAGCCAGCTACCTGAATTACGAGAGACCCGGACATACGTTGCGTCCCACGGGGTTGGTACACGAGGCGTACCTAAAGCTGGCAGGTCAGAATGCCGAAATCGCCGGACGAACTCACTTTTTTGCCCTCGCAGCTCAAGCCATGCGACGCATCCTTGTTGATCACGCGCGGACGCGGAATCGAGTCAAACGGGGAGGAGGACTGAATCGCATTTCTTTTGACGATGCGCTGGTCGTCAATCTGGAAAACGAGGGCGATCTGTTGGCGGTCGATGAAGCCCTTAGCCGATTGGCTGAGCTGGATCCGCGACAGGCCCAAATTGTGGAAATGCGATTCTTTGGCGGCATGACGGTCGAAGAAGTGGCCGAGGCGCTTGGTTTGTCCCGACGAACGGTTGAGCGTGAATGGACAATGGCCCGCGCGTGGCTGCGGCAACAGTTAAGCGAGGACGACCAGAGTGACTCCTGAACGATATGCCAGGATCAAGGAGTTGTTCCTTGCAGCCGTCGAGCTGGACGAACCCCGTCGCGCCGAATTCCTCGATGAACGCTGTGGTGGCGACCCGAAACTTCGCGCAGACGTGCAGGACCTGCTCGATCACCACAGTCCCCGGACGATTATCCCGGCCGACAAACAGTATCAGGTTGACACGGTCAAAGCTCGGGAAACTCAGCCCGATGCAGTTCGTAAGCGCACGGTTTCGCGCTCGATGCGTGTTCCTGTGCTGGGTCCCAAAGGGCAACTTGCAGTGGGAGTCGCAATCGCCGGCTTGTTGCTGACGCTTTTCGGGATATGGCAACGAGCCAACGTGCATCATGCAATAAAAACGACTTTGCGCGAACGCATGGTCGCGTTAATGGATGGTCACGTTGAGTCGTTTGAGAATTGGGCAGGTTTTCAACGTCGCATGGTTGAATATTGGGCGCAGGATCCAAGTTTCAAGTCATATGTTGAGAGCCTGCTCCGTCTCGACAACGGAGATGCCGAAGATTACAGCAACCGATTGCGACTTGCAGAGGAACAGCAAGGTATCCGGAGGGAGCTGCGTGCGGCGGGCGGCCAACACACTCAATATGTTGTGCTTGACATGGAGCAGCGCGTGATCGCGGAAGGGCCCGAAAAGGGGTCGGGGCTGGGCAAGCTGATTTCGTCCAGTGCCAGCAGCAGACTATCGCCGGTGTTTCGCGGACAAACGATCATGTTCGTGGATGATGTGAGTGACATTATTCACGCGGATTATCCGGCGGTCACAGACGTTACTGATGTATTTGTCGCGGCCCCAATTCGCAATGCACAGGGAGAAGTGATCGCGGTGGTGACACTGTTTAACGTGGAGACCGCCGTCATGGAAAACAGCATACGCAGTACCAGCAAAATTACGGATACCAGCGAAATGTTTGCTTTTAATGACGCCGGCCTGATGCTTTCCGAAAGCCGATTCAACGACGAGCTTCGTCGTGTTGGACTGCTGGACTCAGATGAAAACGTGCGATCGTCGCTGAACGTGGTATTGCGTGATCCAGGTGGCGACATGACAGCCGGTTTTCAGCCGACAAAAACACTTCTCTCGCGACCGTTAACGCACATGGCCAGACATGCTATTGCCGGTGAAACGGGGTCGGATTTGGATGGATACCGAAACTATCTTGGGCAGACCGTTGTCGGGGTGTGGCGTTGGCTGCCACAGTACGAAATTGGGTTTGCAATGGAAATGTCTTATGAGGAGGCTTACCAGGCATTGCGTTATGTGGGACGGCAATTTCTGTTGTCGTTCGGGCTGTTGACGGCCTCCGTCCTGGGAATTGTGTTATCTGCGATATGGATCTCGCGATTGCGCAGACAAATCGGCTCGGATCGGCAACTGGGCCAATACACACTGGGTGAACTGATTGGCGAAGGGGGCATGGGACGGGTCTTTCGCGCCAATCATTCGTTGCTGAAAAGACCTTGTGCCGTCAAGGTTCTGAAACCGGAGTTGTCGGATCCTCGCCACCTCGACTGGTTTGAACGCGAAGTACAGGCCGTTAGCAAGTTAAGCCACCCAAACACGATTCGAATCTTTGACTTCGGTTCCACACCAGAAGGCAATTTTTACTATTCCATGGAGTATCTGCGTGGAATCGACCTGGAGGAACTGGTCATCAGGCACGGACCCATTCCCTGGAAACGCGCTGTCTTTTTACTTCGCCAAATCTGCCGATCGCTGCGTGAGGCCCATTCAATGGGTATGGTGCATCGCGACATCAAGCCACAAAACATCATGTTATGCCTGCTTGGTGGCGAGGCCGATTTCGTCAAGGTGCTCGATTTTGGGTTGGCGCGACCCATCCATCCGGATTCCCAGGACCTGACCAAAACAAAAACGCTGGCCGGAACGCCTCTTTACATGGCTCCCGAGCGTTGGCGGGAACCGGGTGAAGACGATCCGCGTAGCGATATCTACTCGATCGGCGCAGTCGTTTATCGTCTGTTGACAGGCCGCGAAATCTACACAGCAAAAACCCCCGCCGCACTGGTGGAACAAATTGTTGCCGGCGAAATAAAGCCGCTGGCTGAATGCGGCGTTCCCGATCTGCCGTCGGAGTTGGAATACCTGGTGATGAGCTGCCTCGCCTCAGATGTTGACTCGCGTCCTTCGTCAGTTGACGAGATCCTCAAGGAACTGGAGCAGCTGCCCAAAGACGATTTTTGGAACGAGTCGATGGCGCTGCAATGGTGGCATTTACATGAACCCCAAGGTGATATGGCAGTAAAATAAATCTCGAAATGAGTTGTTTGCTACTCCCTGTGATCAGAAAAATTGGCCGCACACAAATTTGACACCCTTGGTCATCTGCTTTTATAACAAGGGCTGCAAGTCGAATTTCTTTTGAGGAAGCCATGCACGATTTACTTACGTACTTTGCCTGGGCGGTGATGACAATTCTGTTCCTGGCGATCGTGGTGGCAATCGTTTTGCTGGGGTCGTTGCCAGGCAAAATTGCCCGCAAACGAAATCATCCACAGGCGGATGCCATCAACGCTGCCAGCTGGATCGGGCTGGCTCTCGCGGGCGTAGGTTGGCCGTTCGCCTTTGTCTGGTCGTTCTTGCGCTCGGGACCTGCCGGTTATGGCGAGGAGTTTGACGGGGCGTCGCCCGCTGGTGCCCCGGCCCAGGTGGTCGATGACCAGATCGCGAGTTTGCAAAAACGAATTGACGCGGTCGAAGCCGAACTAAAAGCCAGGGGATCGAATAACTCATGATCGCTTTAACGACATTGATTTACGTGGGCCTGATCCTTGTGTTTTACAAGGTGCTGAAGATCAAGCCCAACCCCACTAATGTGGCGACCTGTACCGTGATCGGGGTCGTCGTTATCGGAAGCATCCTTGTCTTGTGGCAATTTTCGGCTCCGCCCTCCAGCACACTTGTCGTGTCGCGTTATACGATCCAGTTGGTACCCCAGGTCAAGGGTCCGATTTCCAGGATATATGCAGATCCCAACGTGCCGCTAAAAAGGGGCGAGGATAAACTGTTTGAGGTTCAGCCAGATCTCTACGAATTGGCAGTCGAGCAACTAACGGCTTCCCTTAGCGCAGCTAAAAACACAGTCGAGCAATCCGAAGCCGCCGTGCGCGCGGCAGAGGCAGCTTCCAAAAAAGCAAAAGCCAATATGGCGGCGGCACAGGCCGAACTTGAGGTGGCTCAGGAGACAGCCAAAATTAACCCTGACGCTATCAGCAGGCTTACCGTTACGCAGCTCACCGAAAGCTTCAATGCGGCCGAGGCCGCGGTGGAACAGGCGGCTGCTGGTGAGGATCAGGCAACTGCCGGACTGGCAGCTGCCCAGGATACCGTACGGAGCCTGGACGCACAGCTGGCGACCGCGCAATTCAACCTGGAGCAATGCGTGGTTTACGCGCCAGCGGACGGATTTGTCACTAACTGGGCCCTTCGAGAAGGCACGATGGCTACTTCATTGCCGTTGGCCCCTGTGGGTACGTTTATCGATACATCCCGACTGTTTCTGGTAGCCAGTTTTCCGCAAAACATCGTGCGTTTCGTAAAACCCGGTGACAAGGTTGAATTCGCCCTTAAAACCCGACCCGGCGAAATCTTTTCGGGCTCGGTTAATGCCGTGATTCAGGCCACGGGTGAAGGCCAGATGCTGACATCGGGACAGCTGGTCTCGGCTGCTGATCTGGAATCCAGCGGTATGTTCGTTGTCCGGTTCGACATGGATGACGAGGAGGCTGCCCAGTCACTTGCCTTGGGTACGGCGGGTAACGTTGTGATCTACACCGATCGCGGCAAGCCGTTTCAGGTCATCAGCAAGGTAGTGATCCGCATGAATGCCTGGACCTATTACTTGTTGCCGTTCTAGGCTCCGTGTAAGCCCGAAGCGCAACAGGATTTTTCGTCAATCGACGTAAGTCAATCGGTTTGCAACACTAGCCC
>JBPCVB010000008.1:0-3897 GCA_051010855.1 Pirellulaceae bacterium
CACAGGCTACTTCGGGACCCGGGCATCAGGAGGTCATCGTGTTGTCGCCGCGGCATGTTGTTAGCCTCAGCGGTCTCAGTGACGAGGAATTAATCACCGGCTTTCGCGTCTTTCAGCAGAGATTGCAGTTTCACCAGCATTCGGCCTCCAGCCGGCACGTTTGCATTTTTATGAATTGTCGCCCCCCGGCCGGCGCATCGATTGAACATGCTCACGTCCAGCTGATTGCCTCGCCGGTGTGTACGGACCAGGTGCATGAGCGAGTACGACGCATGATCACGCCTACGACTGCGGACCAGACGCTGTGGCAGGATCTGCTCGATCGCGAACTCGCCGATCAAACGCGGATCGTGGAAGTTTCTGACGGGTACCTGGTGTTTTGCCCCTTTGCCAGCCGCTATTCGAACCAGATCCGCATTGCTCCGCGGTTTGAGGGTTCGTTCGCTGAGTTGCCCAATGCCCGGCGCGACGAACTGGCGGGACTGTGTCGCAAATGGATCGATGGCATCGAACGCTGTCTTGACGATATTGCCTGGAATCTGATTTTCCAGTTGCCGCCCTCTGACATGCCGGACGCTCCGTGGTTCGTGGACCTGGTGCCCCGCTTTCCGCAGTCTGCCGGATTCGAGCTGGCAACCGACTGCTGGGTCAATCCAGTTTCACCAGAAACCGCTGCCGACCAATTCCGCAAATTTGAACAGGGCCAGTCAGGCATCTGACGGCGTGGCGGGAAATTGTGGTTGCATCGGCTGGCATGGCGCGTAGCATTGCGTCGAGCCCTTTTCCGGGACGGTTTTTGTTTGCTGGATTAATTGATGGCCTCCCCCTCGATCCGACTTTGTCTTCTGCTGCACAACCACCAGCCGGTGGGCAACTTTGACTACGTCGTGGAGGATGCATATCAGGACAGCTATAAGCCCTTTCTGGACCTGCTGGTAACCTACCCCACGATTCCTGTCTCGCTGCATACCAGCGGCCCGTTGTTGCTGTGGCTGGAGCAACACCATCCGGAATACCTGGACCGCATCAAAAAGCTGGTTGCCGAAGGTCGCCTCGAGATCATTGGCGGCGCACTTTACGAACCCATTCTGACGATGATTCCGCCACGCGATCGGCAGGAGCAGATCCGCAGGTTCGGCAAGCGACTGGAAGAGCGATTCGACACGACCGTGCGTGGCATTTGGGTGCCCGAGCGGGTATGGGAGCCGGGTCTGGTCAAGGACCTTGCCGAGTCAGGCGTCCAGTATACGGTGCTGGATGATTTCCATTTTCGCTGCGCCGGCCTGGCCCACGACGGTTTGCATGGTGATTACGTCACCGAGGACCAGGGCCACACCCTGCGCGTCTTTCCCGGTAGCGAGCAACTACGTTACACGATTCCCTTCAAGGCTCCCGAGCAAACGATTCAGTATTTGCAGGAAATCGCTGTCGCCCGTCCCGGCTCGACCGTCGTGTTCGCCGATGACGGCGAGAAATTTGGCTCCTGGCCGGATACTCACGAGCATGTCTACGACAACGGCTGGTTACGCAGTTTTTTTGATGCGCTGGTCGCCAATCAGGACTGGCTGCAGTGCACGAGGCTGCGCGACGCGGTCAAACAGTCAGTTCCGAGAGGGAAGATCTATCTGCCAGCGGCCAGTTACCGTGAGATGACCGAGTGGTCGTTGCCGGTCGATCGGCAGCTGGAATACGAATCACTGGCCAGGGAACTGGAGTCCGACTGGCGCTGGCCGAAGATTCGGAAATTTATGCGCGGCGGTTTCTGGCGCGATTTCAAGGTCAAGTATCCCGAGACCAGCGAGATGTATGCGCGGATGATGTATGTCAGCCGTCGGATTGCCGACGTCGAACATCTCAGCAATATCGACGGCTCGTTGCTCGACAAGGCCCGCGATCACTTGTACCGGGGCCAGTGCAATTGCGCGTATTGGCACGGCGCATTTGGTGGCGTCTACCTGCCTCACTTGCGGCTGGCGGTCTACCAGCACCTGATTCTCGCTGACAACCTGATCGATCAGGCCACACGTCAACTCGATCCGTCAATTGAAGCGGCCGATTTCGATTTCGACCTCTCCGCCGAAATCCGCATGGCCAACCCTCATTTGATTTGCTGGTTCCAGCCTGCCCGCGGCGGTCATCTTTATGGTTTGGACATCCGCAGTATCGCGCACAACCTGCTGGCTACCATGGACCGCCGCCCGGAAGCCTATCACGAAAAGGTGCGTAAAGGCGCTACCGCAGGCGGCGACTCCTCAGCCAGTATTCACGATCGTGTCATCTTCAAGCAGGAAGGGCTCGATCGCATGTTGATCTATGACGACTCGCCCTGCAAAAGTCTGGTTGACCACTTTTTCGACCAGGATGCAACTCGCGAGGAAATGATTGCGGGCAAGGCCGCGGAACTTGGCGATTTTGCCTGCGGTGTTTATCAATCGACGGTGCGTCGCAGCCCGCAACGCAATCAGGTACTGATGACCCGTGACGGTCAGGTCGCAGGTCATTCGATCAAGATCACCAAAGGCGTTACGCTGGGTTCAGACGATTCGACCCTGGAGATCGCCTACCTGCTGGAAGGACTCCCGCAGGACGAAGAACTCCGGTTCGGGATCGAATTCAACTTCGCCGGTCTGCCAGTGGATCAGGATGATCGTTTCTTTACCGGCCGCAACGGTGAATCGCTGGGCCAGTTGGGCGAGCAGCTGGAATTGAACGGTTGTCAGGAGATTTCGCTGAGTGATCAGTGGCTGGATCTCCGCATTCGTCTCGGCTGGGATCGTCCCGGCACGGTCTGGACCTGGCCTATTAGCACGGTCAATGGATCGGAATCCGGTTTTGAACTGGTGCACCAGTCGGTACGCGTGCAACCGAACTGGTTGATTCGCGGCGATGACAACGGTCGCTGGGTGATCAAGCTGGAAATGTCTGTCCGGGCCGGCCAAACGTCATCGGTCGAGGAAATCTCTGCAGAAGGTGCCCGGGCTCGCTCCTGACACCAGCGCAACAAAAAAAGCACCCGGATGATCGGGTGCTCTATTCTTTGAAAGTGGCTCAGCCGATGAGTTGCGGCACTGCCTAGTTGCTCATCAGGTGGTAGCGATTGTAAACGTTTCCACGGTTGACGATCTTGATCGTGAACTTGCTGGTGACATACGGCAGGAAATCGCAGATTCAGTAGTCGGTGTAGTCTTCGTCAGCCACGATCAGGTTGCCATTGGCGTCGTAGATGTACAGGTCGAGGTCGGTGTCGCCATCGCCTTCGACCACAACTCGCGCAGATTCGCCGGCACGAAATGTCAGGGTGTATACGTCAGTGGTGTTGGCGTTGACCGAATCCCAGTGATCGGCTCGGGGGCCACCGTCAGCGGCCATGGCTGAGGTCGAGGAAATTGCGACGACGGCGAACAGGGCGAGGGCTGCGAATGCTTTGCGGATGTTGGACATGGTAGTCTCCTTGGTAGTCGGTTGGTTGAATCGTGTCAGACAGAACCAGTACAGCACCGGGGCCTGCCTGTGACACAAGAGCTGGAAACTACCGCGAGATTTTGGCCCGGATGTTACAGAAAAAACGCCATTTACCGGCGATTTCGGGCTGCTGCAGCAAGCTTTTTGCCGGTCGTTGGTGCCGGTTAACACACGCCTGGCAGTGCCTTGACCGGAACGCGAAGCGTCAGCGAGGGAAACTCCCGCGCATCAAGTCCCTCGCTGACGCTTCGGGTTCCCTGAGCTGTGCAAAAACAAGTTTGAGCACTACACGCCCGCCAATTATTCCTTGATCAGCATCTGCACTTCGATGAAAGACTCGTGTTCGGGCGAGTGATGAACACGATGGGTGGCGGTGACAAAGTCCTCGGCATCCGCCATGAAAATATTGTCCACATAGGTCTGTGGGTTGCGATC
>JBPCVB010000009.1:0-6345 GCA_051010855.1 Pirellulaceae bacterium
CCGCTGGCGGCCTTGGCCATGTCATCCAGCGGTCGAGCCAGATTCTGGCCACTGGGGGAAGTTTGCAAATTAATTTCCTTGCGGCGGACCAGCTTGCGAATGGCGTTGCTGGCCACGTTGTTGGCTATTGTGAACAACCAGGTGGAAAACTTGGCCGTCGGTTGATACGACTCGCGAGCCCGATAGACCCGCATAAATACCTCCTGCGCCAGATCCTCCGCCTGCCCCTGGCCCGGTACAAGATGTTCGAGGATGCCTGTCAGGCGTGTTTGGTAACGATGCACCAGTTCCTCAAACGCTGCCGCACTGCCATCACGGACCTGCAGCATCAACCTCACATCCGGGTCGGTCAGTTCATACCTGGTTGGCAGAGTCGAATCGTCAGCCGACACGCAATTCTCCGTGCGGTATCAATAAAAACCGAATCAGTTCCTATTGTTACCTGCCAACATGCCTCCGACCAGATCTGATCAAATCCGATCGACTCTTCATTGTCCAACTACTTAATTAACGCCCGCGATTGACGAGAGTTCTGCAATCACCTGACCATTTTTGACAATTGCAGGCATCGGCGACGAGATTCGTATCCGGCCGTGACCAGGCGACCAGGTTGGGATCAGGCTGGTTTGGCACTTTCGGTGCGACGCAGCTGTCCACACGCTGCATTGATCCGATCACCCTTGCGTTGTCGAAACTTGATTTCGATTCCCGCCTTGATCAGCACATCGCGAAATGCGGCGACTGCCGCTGGCGACGGGGTTTTCCAGGAAAGGCCTGAAACAGGATTGTAGGGAATCACATTCAGCAACTGGCATTTGCCCTTGAGCAACCTTGCCAGTTGCTGCGCGTCGTCGACCGAGTCGTTGACGCCCGCCAGCAACACATATTCAAAGGTCAGCCGCCGGCCCGATGTGCTGAAGTAGCGTTCGGCAGCCGCCATCAAGGCCTCAATCCCGATTCGATCGTTGACCGGCACCAGCTGGTTACGCAACAGGTCATTTGACGCGTGCAATGAAATCGCCAGGTTGTAACGACAGTTTTTGGCGGCCAGACGATCGATGGCCGGCGGCAATCCCACAGTGGAAATGGTAATGCGTCGTGGACTGATGCCGAGTCCCTCCGGGCTGCTGGCTACCTCCAGTGCTGCCAGCACATTGTCCAGATTGGCCAGCGGTTCGCCCATTCCCATCATAACGATATGACTTAAACGTTCCTCGGAAGGCAACAGCCGCTGCAACATCAGCATCTGGCCAAGAATTTCTCCGGCCGTCAGGTTACGCGCGACGCCATCCAGACCGCTGGCACAGAACACGCATCCCATGGCGCAACCGACCTGGCTGCTAACACAAATTGAACGACGCGTCCCATCCCGCAGCAGCACGCATTCCACATGATTTCCATCTGCCATACGAACCAGCAGCTTCTCCGTACCGTCGGGAGATTGCTGATGGCGGGCAACCGACATACTGTCCAGTGAAAAGGCGGCAGACAGTTCCTTTCGCAACTCTTGCGGCAGATCGGTCATGTCGGCGAACGATTCGGCGCGATTTTCGAACAACCACTTGCGAACTTGTCGCGCACGAAACACCGGCTGATTGCGCTCAGTCAGCCAATCTTCCAAAGAATCGAGTTGTTCCAGCAATGATTGCACTCGGTCTCGCTAAGATGTAAATAAATCGACATCCTGATGATCGGAGCGGTGTTGACAAAAGGCAAGCCGCAAAACGGTCTCACTTACCCACTATGCCGCGCCCGGAGATTGATTGCATGGATCCCGATCAGGAAATCTGCCTTTGCTTTCATGTGACCCGACGCAAAATCGAGAGCTACCTGCGAATTGAAAAGCCCAAACGGGCTGCCCAGCTGGCCGACTGTTTTGGCGCCGGCACGGGGTGCGGCTGGTGTCGGCGTTATCTGACAGCCATGTTTGAAGCAGCCCAACAAACCGAAGCCCGGACCGACCCAACGCTCGAGGTCGAGATACCCGATGCGCAGCAGTACTCAAGGTTGCGCAAGGAATATCACCGTTCGACCGGTTATCAGGAGTGAATCGCCGTCGGCGAGGCACGGTATTCAGGTTCTGAAAAAACCGCTAAACTGTGCCGTTTCGATAATCATCTTGCCGCCGCCCGAGTCCGGCCGGCGCCCCAAAATATTCCCGACTAGTTGCCGAGGTCGATATGGCCAAGAAAGCCACCAAGAAGAAGACCACCAAGGCGGCCGCCAAGAAGAAGACTGCCGCCAAAAAAACCACCAAGACCGCGAAGGCCACAAAAACGAAAAAAACCAAGGCTGCCAAGGTAGACGACGAGGCCGCCACAAAGAAAAAAGCGGCCAAGAAGAAACCAGCCAAAAAGGCCAAGCGGAAGAGCCGCGCAAAGAAAGACGAGGACGCCCGTCAGCGGCTGGTCTGGACCGTCTTCAATCACGCCATGAAGCCCGTGGCCAAATATGCCTTTAATCAAAAGAAGGCGGCCGAGAAAAGGGCGCGGGAACTCAGCCCTGAAGGCAAGTTGCCGCACTTTGTAGCCAAGGTCAAGGAAGTCATCGAGGAAGAATAGGCCAGCGTCTGGTTTGAACGCGTCCCCGGTCTGACTCGGCCGTGACTCCCGTTCTCTAGCGTCGCGAGGGCAGCGTGCCGCGGCGAGGCAACGTTCCGCGGTTTCCGCGAGGCAACGTTCCGCGGGGCAGAGTACCCGATCGCGGCAAGGTGCTGCTGCCGGGCAGGGTACCTCGATCCGGCAATGTCTGGTCGCGGCGAATGTATCGGGGCCAGCCATAGCCTGGCTCCGTTTCCGAACGATCTGCAGATTTCCACAGGTCCAGATCCGCGGCTGGGATGTTTCGTTCGTGCCGATCCCCAAGGCATCCGGCAAATGCTGTCATTCCCAAAAGGGCCCCGAGCATCAGAAGCTTGTTGATCCACATGTTCGATACTAGCCGCAAACTTTCACGGGCGGTGAGCTGCGGATTTATTGTACTTGTCCCGTAGCGGTCGACCAACGTGAATTGGATACACGGGATCCGTTGGTGCAGTGGTCACAGCTTGCCTGACCGTCGCGACGGTATTGGGCCACAGAATATGAGCATTTGTTAATTGCCAAAAAACAACGCCGGCGCTCGAATCATCGGTAAAGATCACCCGATATCACGGACAGATTGTTCTGATAAGTGCCAGAACACAAAGGTTTGTCACAGGCCGGAAATATTCAGGTCATGGATGGTTTGACCGGCTGCGACTCAGTATTTCTGGTTTTGAGCCCAAGCAACTGAATTGATTGGCAAAAACATGTTCCCGGCAACCCCACACCCTTGTGGTTTCTGAATTGTCGGATCATTGCTTCCAGCAGACTTTGGTGGCGCGGCCGATCATCAATTGATGCTGGATTGATTCAGAAGAAAAACCAGTCAAGCCCTGGAGACGAGTCTCAATGAAACTCAAAATGGTTATTGCCACGCTGGTTTGCGGCATGGCGCTCTGTAGCAGCGATTGTTACGGATTCGATTTGTTGAACCGCATGCTGGGTCGCTCCGGTTGCGGTGGTTGTGCTTCGAGTTGCTGTGACACTCCGGCGGTAGCCGGTTGTGGTTGCGATGGCGGCTCCCTTAGTTTCAATAACTGCGGTGGTGGTTACAGCATGTGCTGCCCACAGTTCGGTAACTTCTTCAACCGCGGTTGTGGCGGTTGCGGTGGTGGCTGCGGCGGTTGCGGCGGTGGACTGTTCGGCGGTGGCTGCGGCGGTGGCTGCGGTGGCGGATTGCTCGGCGGTGGCTGCGGCGGTTGTGGTGGCTGCGGCGGTGGCTGCGGTGGCGGACTGCTCGGCGGTGGCTGTGACACCGGCTGCGGTGGTTGCGGCGGCACTGTTGCCGGTTGCGGTTGCGACGGTGGCGGATGCGGCGGATGCGATTCCGGTTGCGGCGGTGGCGTTGTTACCTCCGGTTGCGGTTGCGACGGTGGTTGCGGCGGCGGTTGTGGCGGTTGCGGTTGTGGCGGCGGCGGCGGACTGTTTAGCGGTCTGTTCGGTGGCGGCGGCTGTGGTGGCTGTGGCTGCGGCGGTGGCGGCGGTTGTGGCTGCGGCGGTGGCTGCGGTGGCGGACTGTTCGGCGGCGGCGGCGGCTGTGGTGGTTGCGGCGGCGGCTGTGGCGGATGCGGCGGCGGATTGTTCGGCGGTGGCTGCGGCGGCGGATGTGGCTGCGGCGGCGGTGGCGGACTGCTCAGTCGTATCAGATGCTGCCGACCTGCCAGTTGCTGTGACTCCGGTTGCGGCGGTGGCTGCGGTGGCTGCGACACCGGTTGCGGTACATCCTGGGGAACCGGCTGTGGCGGTTGCGATCAAATCGCTCCCATGCAGCAAGGTGTTCCGACCGAAGCTCCTGGCCAAGCTCCGATCGTCGATCCTCCGACAGCAACGGACGCTCCCGTTGTAGATCCCAATGCATTTATCGTTCCGAACCGTCGAATTGCTGGTGGTGCCCGTTAATTCGAGACAGTACGAACGTATCATCTGACGGTCGCAGCCATGAAGGCTGCGGCCGTTTTTTTGTGGGAGTCCGAGGCGGCTTACCGACTAGCCATCGTCGTCGCTTTTCTTTTCGCGATCGTCATCGGTGTCTTGAGCGGCTTCCACGTCTTCCACGGCTTCGCTGAATCCGGCTTCCACCCTTTGCCCTTCCACCGACACTTGTGATTCGGCGTAGAGAGTCTGTACTGCCAGCCCTGGGAGCTCGGGAAAGCCACCCTCAGCCTGGACCGTCACTTCAACGTTGGTTCCGTCCAGTACCACACTGCTGGAGGCCACGGCTTTCTTGAGATTCGGAATCAACCGCCCAATGAGCGAGGGCCGGACTTCGATACCATCCCCTTCATCTCCGTCCTGTTCCAGTTTCTCCAGTTCCGTTTCCATCATGGATATCAGGAACGGCATGGCGGCTATACCTTGTTTCAACAAGGCGTGAGCCTCTCTGGCCACCGCTTCATCGTCAAATCGCAACACGGCGTAGCCCGCGCGGTCCTGATCGAAGTCGATCACGATAGTGCCGGATTCCAGGCTTTCCTTCCAGTCATCCAGATCCAGCCCCATTCCGGCGTGTAGCTCGCCGAACCAGCCGAATACGCGGTCGCGCGCTTCGGAATCCAGCTCGCTCAGGTCAAACTCAACTGCCAGATCAGCCTCCACGTCCATCTGGTTGACCAGCATGACACCTGAATCGCTGGGTGCATCGAGAGCCTTGCGGATGCGCTCGTCGTCACCAATAAACAAGCGCCGGCCCTCGTCGGTGAGACACATTGCACCGGCGCTGACGCCCTGATCTTGCCGCACCTGCCATGCACCGACGTGTAACGTGAAATCACCGGCCTGCTGCTCCGTGAATGTACGGCCCCAGGAATTGGCCGCAATGTATTTGTCCAGATCGATGGGTTCAGCGAATTCGAACTGGTTGACCGTCGACTCCTCACGGCCAAACATATCCCAGCGTCCAGGCTCGTAGTCGTAACCAGCACACATCACAATACGATTAAGCGACATTAAGTCGATCGCCACCTCGCGGGCACTTTCGATCAGAAATTGAACACTCTCGGATTCCAGATCCACGTGTTCGCGGATCGATTCGATATTCACTGTCAGACCCAGCACCGTATCGGCTGGCACATACCGGGTGATTTGCATTTCGGATATCTGGGCCGTGGCAGGCATGGCCAGGGCCAGGGCGATCAGCCAGCAGAATCCCCAGCTGGCAAAACCAAAGTTCTTGTTTACTGGATTCATGAATTTGACTCCTCTTGATCAAGTTCCGGATTGTGCAGGATTATTCTCGCGCTGGGTCTCGATGGATGCCACGGTGGCGTAACCAAGCAAATCGCCTCGTTCCAGCAACGTTGATTTGACAAATTCAAACTCGCCGTACTTGCTGACAAGTGTCATCAGAGCCGGCGCCACATCGGTGGTCAACATCGCCTCTTGTTCCCCCTCGTGCAGCCATTCCAGCCAGGCACGAGTCGCTTCCCCGCCACGCCCCAGCCGATCCAGCAAGTACACATACCAGGCTGCACCATCACGATTGTCCGGGTGTTCACTGAGTATTTGTTGCAGCCAGGCGACCGCCTCGTCAACGGATTCACCGATGAGAGCGCGCAAAAAGACGAGGGAATCGTCGTAGATCGCAACAAAAGGTAATTCACCGGAATAATGAAAATCTTCGTGCAGTTTTTGACCATACTCGGCCAGTTGCACCGCCAGTTGCAAACCGGGCTGGTCGTCGAGAATGCGAGATATCCTGATGGTCGAAGCCAGATGTGTCGTGTCGATGTGATGGCTGAGTCCCTCAAACAACCAGTCGCGATCG
>JBPCVB010000010.1:0-8872 GCA_051010855.1 Pirellulaceae bacterium
GTCACACCCGGTGAATAAAATCAACTGCTGTTGTGGTTTGATAGTTGCACCTGAAAAAATGTGTGCGAGGCTGTTGTCATGGCAGTCCCGAGCACGCTTACCACTGACATTGTGCGATGACAAAACAAAAGCGACGGGTGCTGCTCATTGGATGGGACGCCGCGGACTGGAAGGTCATTCATCCGCTGATGGACGCTGGAAAAATGCCCGCACTTCAGTCGTTGGTGA
Source organism: Pirellulaceae bacterium (assembly GCA_051010855.1). Classification (GTDB taxonomy): domain Bacteria; phylum Planctomycetota; class Planctomycetia; order Pirellulales; family Pirellulaceae; genus CAJQPP01. Next base: position 229 of record JBPCVB010000010.1, read on the forward strand.
ATGAAGGTGTGATGGCCAACCTGGCGACACTTCATCCAGTTCTATCGCCAATGTTGTGGACATCTATCGCGACTGGCAAGAGGCCCTTCAAGCACGGCATTTTCGGCTTCACCGAACCGACCGAAGACGGACAGGGCATCCGCCCGATTACCAATCTCAGTCGCAAGGTCAAAGCGGTTTGGAATATCCTGAACCAAAGTGGAAAAACGAGTAACGTAGTCGGTTGGTGGCCGAGCCACCCGGCCGAGCCGGTTAACGGTGTGATGGTTTCCAATCATTACCAACAGGCGGTGGGTCCGCCCGAACAACCCTGGCCCATGCCGCCGGGAACGGTTCATCCCCCGCATTTGTCTGAAACGTTGGCCGAATTGCGATTGAACCCCAACGAATTGCAGGCAGAACACCTCCTGCCTTTCATTCCCGAATTCGCCGAGATCGATCAGGAAAAAAATCGGCGCGTCGGTTCTTGCGCAAAAATCCTGGCCGAGTGTACCACCGTTCATGCGGCCGCGACCTGGCTGATGGAACATGAACAGGCCGATTTTACCGCGGTTTACTACGACGCCATCGATCATTTCAGCCACGGATTTATGCGTTACCATCCTCCGCGTCGGGAACACATCGACGAAAAGGAATACGAGTGGTTTCACGGTGTAATCGAGGCCGGTTACCGATACCACGACATGATGCTGCACCACCTGATGCGTGCCGCAGGAGAAGATACAACGGTCATTCTGATGTCGGACCATGGATTTCACCCCGACCACTTGCGGCCGAAAGCAATTCCGCGGGAACCTGCAGGACCAGCCGTTGAGCACCGGGACTTTGGCATTTTTGTGATGCGCGGACCGGACATACGTCGTGATGAAATCATCCATGGTGCCGGTTTGCTCGACATCGCTCCGACCATACTCACCTTGTTTGGAATGCCCCTGGGTGCGGATATGGATGGCAAGCCCTTGTTGGAAGCTTTTGAACAACCGCCCGACGTGGAAGTCATTCCCAGCTGGGAAAACGTATCCGGCGAATCCGGCCAACATCCGCCGGACACCAAACTGGATCCAATTGAGTCGCAAGAGGCGATAAAACAACTGGTGGACCTCGGATACATTGACCAACCCGACGAGAATCGCGAAAAGGCGATTGCCAGGACCGTGTATGAGTTGAAGTTCAATCTGGCTCGCTCGTTTATTGACGCCGACCGGCACGCCGAAGCGATGCGGATTTTGGAAACGTTGTATCAAAAAGAGCCCGGCGAATATCGCTTTGGGATTCAGTTGGCAATGTGTTATCGCGCCCTCAATCGCATTGCGGAACTTCGCGAGGTTGTGGAAAACATGAACGAGCTGAGGCGTCGTGAAGCGGCTGAGGCTCGTGCAAAACTTGAGCAAATGCAGCAAACTCTCCAGGCACGAAAGCTTGAGCGTGATGCCGGACTATCCACTGAAGTTGGATATCAAGCGAAGCCATCCCAGGGTCAGGGCGAAGTTCGCGAACGGGAGGTCGCTGCCGACAAACAGCCTCTGATCAGCGACGAAGAACGCGCTGAAGTCGCTCGATTGCAAATGCTGGCCAATCTCAACACCTGGTCACTCGATTATCTGATGGGTTTTGTTTTGACCGCAGAAGGCGATCACGAGGCTGCCCTGAAATACCTGCACCGTGCCGAGCAAGCTGAACATCAAAGACCGGGCCTGCATATTCAGATTGGTGAATTGTATTTGGCACAAAAACAATGGAACGAGGCGGAGCAGGCGTTTGGAAAAGCCGCCGAAATCGATCCGCAAAACCCACACGTCCACCTTGGGCTGTGCCGCAGCTATCTGGCACGCAGTAAAAACCGCTTGGCCATGAACGAGGCACTTTCAACCGTGTCGTTGATGTACCATTATCCGATGGCGCACTATCTGCTGGGCATCGCCCTCGATCGATTAAATCGAATCGAGGAGGCCGTCCAGGCACTGCAGGTTGCCATCGCACAAAACCCCAACTTTCGCGAGGCGCATCTGCGATTATCGCGCATCTTTCGCCGCCATTATGGCGACTCCGTGCAGGCAGCCGAACATCGTCAGTTGGCAAAAACGATCAAGGAACACCGGAAGGCCGACAACGAATTCAAAGAGTCGGATTGGGAACATCAGTGGACCCTCGCAGAAGATCGTGCCGGGGGCGGCCAGGATTCGTTGACCGTTCCCGCAGACATCACTGCTCTGCCACCGGCCGATGAGTGGGTGACGATCGTTTGCGGATTACCGCGCTCGGGCACCTCGATGATGATGCAGATGCTGCGGGCTGGCGGTATGGAACTCCTGACCGATGGAGTCCGGGCCGCCGATGAGGACAACCCGCAAGGTTACGATGAGTTCGAGCCTGTAAAGCGGACCCGTCAAGATCCTTCGTGGGTAGAACAGGCAGTGGGTAAAGCGGTCAAAATGGTGCATTTGCTGGTGCCCAATTTGCCCCCCAATCGACGATACAAAGTGGTGATGATGCGTCGCGATCTGGACGAAATTCTCGCGTCGCAGGCCCAAATGCTGGAGCGGCAAGGCCGGACGGGTGGTGATTTGTCCCCACAGGCCATGAAGCGCACTTATCAGCAGCAGCTTTCGCGACTCGATCGATGGCTGGGCGAGCATCCGCGCTTTGAGATGATCGACATGGATTACAACCAGCTATTGGCGGAGCCGAATCGACACATTCAAAGGCTGATCGATTTTTTGGATCTGCCCGGATCGGCCAAACAGATCTCGCAGGTCATCGATCCGGCGTTGTATCGCCAGCGGCAGCCAGGCGAAATTAGGCGTTGGTTGTGAAGTTGGCCCCGGTCTTTTCGCATGTGGCGAGTAGCGCAGGCGGTTAGACTTCGGTCTTTTCAGCCGCCTCGTCTTTGCGTCGTCGTCGGTAACGGTTCACGCCGGCGTATCCCAGCGCGAGTAAAGCCAGACCACCAACGGCCGATGGTTCGGGGACTTCTCCAGCGACAATAGATGCCCCGGAATCTTCGTATGCCCAGTCGATCACAGTGTAAGTTCCGCCATCAATCGCGGGGTTCGTTATGCTGACCTGAATCCAGCCAAAATTTCCGCTGGCCAGTTGGACGCCCAAAAATCCTGTCACATTGTAAAACGGGCCGTAGATAGCACTGGAATTAGTACGAGCCAACAGGGCGTCCGCCGCAGTTGCCAACGGGGTCCCGATATTGCTGCCAGACGAAAAATTTCGCGCAAAGCCTCCAGCGATGCCGACTCCCGCTCCCCCTTGACCGATTAGACGCGCATTGACCGACCTTGAACTGAAAGAGTAAGTGCCATAGGTGGTCATCGATGATCCAAAATAGTAATTTCCGTTTAGCCTCATTTGAAAATCATTTCCATTTCCGTCCATGTCAAATGATGTACTAAACGTGAAATGATCGTTTGGGCCTTGTTGCTTGGTCAGCGTGATGTTCTGAACTCCACTGTAGACGATGTCTGCATCAGCGGCCGGGGCCATTGCCAAAGCCGCACCAGTCGCCGCTGTGAACCCGGCAAGTAATTTCGCCTGGCTGCCCGACAAGGCCATGACCGCCCGGGCCGATCGTAAGTAGCCGTCCAGTTTTTCGTTTAGCGGGTTCGACTGCTTGAGCTCATTGCCTTTTGATGTTTTTGATCCTGCCGACGAGTCCATTGAATTTGAACTGACTGTCATGGCAGAGCTCGACTTTCAAGGTGAGAAAACGGGGCAAGCGACGAAGAGTCGGCATTCTGGCGAATTATAAATGTAATTATCCGCCACGCAAGCGTTTTAGCCCCTTTCACCAAACGATAAATGTAGCAGGCACACTCCGTGTGTCGTCCGCAAGGGCCAGATGCTACGGCACACGGAGTGTGTCTGCTACTTTCCGCACTGAATATTTCCACAAGTCAAAACGAAACGTCTTGCACATGAATCGCCAGAACCGGTAGCCGATCGTTTGATTGCCGGTGCGGATTCGGGCGAGGCCGGTCGATCCTGAAACAATCATTTCGTCCGTTTGATCCAGCGGCACGCGAACTTGATACGTCGTACTGAGAGGTTCGTCGACACCGTCTGCGGTGCGTGTCGTATTAAGGTAGCCGCCGTATTGACTGCTGAGAGATTTCGGAACACTCTTCATCTCAACCGGTGAAATGATATCGATCTTTGAACCAACCAGCTGACCGGGGCTTTGACGCAACCATAAATCGACTTGATTGCCGGCTGAAATAAACTCCACGTCTGATTGATCGATCGCCAGGATGGCTTCGAGTTTTTCGGAATCGGGCGTGACTTGGCAAACCAGGGTGCCCTGATCTACCCAGGCACCATGATTACGCAGCTCCAGCGGATGACCGTGCCAGGCCGCCAACCGGCCGGAATCCGTGGTGTCCTGCTGCGGCACCCATGCAGCCGTCACGATCTGGCCGGCAATGGGAGAGCGGACAGCCAGTTGTTCGACATCCTGTTGACGCTGTTGCAGTTGACCGGTTACCGATTCCCAGGAAGCGAGAGCCGATTCGACTTCCGCAGCGGCTTCCTCGTCGTAATTCGCCTGTTTTGCGTTGGAATGATAACGCGTACGTGCCAGCCGTTCCTCGCCTTCCAAAACGATAATGTTCTCGGCCAAATCGTGGCTGCGCAAGCTGATTAGAACCTGCCCCACATCGACCTGCATGCCCTCGACCGCATGGATGCCATCAATCTGGCCGGGCACTTCCACAAACACGTTGGCCGCGCCACGTGGCTGAATGATAAAGCTGCAGCGCACGTAATGCGGTGTTGGGAACAGCAAGATGCAGCTCAGCAATACGGCGATGATCCCGGCCGAAATGGCAAAACGGTGACGATTCACGGTTGAAAGTCTCCCTGGCGTTGAGAAGTAACGATAGAGCTGGATTAGCGGCATTCCCAGCAACCCGTATAGAGCCATGACGGCGATGGCCTGACCGATCAATTTCAGTCCATACGGTTCCAGCAAGTTGTACAGGAACCAGAAAATGGACAACGTGATAAACCAGCGATACAGCACCGCCAACACGGAGTAAGTGGCGAACAACCACTGACGACGCTTGGGCAAGAAAGGATCAGGCTGTTGCTCGATACCCAGCATGGTGCTGCAACAAAACCGCTTTAGCACGCTGGACGCCTTTTGACGCAAGTTCGGAACTTCGATCAGGTCGGACAGGATGTAATAACCGTCGTAGCGCAACAACGGGTTGGCATTAAACAACAGAGTTGAAACCGAACACACGAAAACGACATTCAGCGCCAGCATGTTGACCCAGCCCGGTTCGCTGAACCACCAAATGAAGGCGCAAATGGATGCCAAAATGAACTCGACATACATCCCTGCCGCCGCGATGGCCGCACGTCGCCATTTGCTGGCCAGCGTCCATGAGTCGCTGACATCACAGTACAAACACGGCATCAACACCAGGAACATCACTCCCATGCTGTGGCAATGACTGCCAAATCGTTTGCATGCCAGGCCATGCCCCAATTCGTGCAAAACCTTGGTGACGGCAAGAACGAGTCCCAGCCACAACCAATTTTGCATGGCGAAGAATTCCTGGAACGCCGGCAATCGTGTTTGGAATTGTTCGAAGTGCGTAACTACCAGCCCGATTGCGGACAATAAGAGCAGGCAACAGAGAATGACCATGGTCGGGCTGAATACCCAGCCAACCCAGTTGTTGAGCAGGGACAGGATACGATCGGGATCGAATCCTCGAAAACGAATGGCCAGAATGTTGGTTGCCTTGGCCCTGGCTTCCTGGCGGCGAGTCGTCGTGCTGCGGCGTTCCAGCTGCACCGCCTGACCCGTGGCATCGGATATCAGCAGGGAACTTCGATAAAGAGAGCCGATGAACTGGAACAACTCGCGATTGGTGATTTTTTGCGGCGCAAAACGGGCAGTGAATTCGTGTCTTACATCATCCGCACTGCGACTGCCGTCCAGCATTCGCAAAAGTGCGAACTCCTCTTCCTCAAACCGGTAGAACTTGAGCGACAATGGATCCTTGACGACCCAGTAGTCGCGGCCCTGATATGTTTGACGCACAAACGCCAAATCGGGCCGGATACGCACGCGAAGCGGGCGGCTGGAACTGGAGACAAGGGACTGGCTGGACATCGGCGTGTGCGGAATCAGCAATTCGTTCGGGAATCAGCAATTCGTTCGAATAGGCCGGACATAGGGCCGGACATCTATATCGAAATGCCTAGTTGGCCGACAGGTCGTCTGGCACTTCCGCCTGCGCGGGTTCGCTAGCAATTTGCGTCTTCGGTTTGCTGAGTTTCATTAGAACGGCCAAAAACACGCACATGCAGATAACCAACAGGAACAGGCTTATCAGTACCGTCGCGATCACCACGAGTACATTGGTTGTGCCGCCGAAATCGATCGGCTTGGCTCGCTCTTTTGCCTCCTCAACGTCGGCCGGGCTAACGCCAAAGGCTTCGGGGCCAAATGCCGTCTCGTCAACAACTGCTGCCCGGTCAAGTTCGAGCACCAACAACTCGTGGTTTTCTGTTGCATCTGCAACGGCGACCCGTCTCAACGGCGACAGTGCGTCCAGTTCGGGTGTGTTGCCAAATTCAGGCTGAAACGACTTTTCGATATAGGCCACCGAGCCATTGCCTCGGTCGACGCGTCGAAATTCCTTCGATGCCAGGCAAACACCCGTTCGTGCATCAAAGACCGCCTCGAAAACATAGTCGAGCCCGAAACTGCGTGGCCTGTAGTAAAGGCGTTTGGCATCCACATCGAATTCACCACTGGGTACGTCCGAAAATTCATGGAATTCGATGGAGTTATCGTCGACCAGCAACTCGTAGGGTTGCATACGCACCACACACCAGGTGGGCATCAAAATGGCATCGGGATTAAACAGGCGGCGACTTGTTTGCCGATCGGCAAACATGCGAATCTGCGGGGAATCAGCCCCCCGGTGCTTGATGCTGTAAATGCGATCCGGCAAAACACTCCACGATTCGACGCGTTCCTCGACTGGCGGGAATCCCTCGGCAATTCTGTCGACATCGAAATTGGATCGGGGCACCCAAATTGGCGCCCACGAGTCGTAAACCAGTGCGTGAGGTCCTATCGCACCGGAGAAGAAATTGACTCGGTCCTGTCCGCGATATTTTTGTGCGACTATGCAACGAAATCTGGCTCGCGAAAAATTCTTCTGCAACCTGGGCGTCAAAGGTTTGTAAAAGTCGCGAAACGCCTGGCGAACCTGTTCATCACCTTGGGCGCTCACGCTACCTGGCAAAGCCGTGCAGGCAAGGCTGAAGAGAAGCAATATTACAGGCAATCGATATCCGGACATACCATTCATGCACCGATTGTGAACCGGGCACGGTAATTCGTAAACCGGATTAGTAATCGGGATGCGACGTGGGGAAATCCATGTCCTTGCTGCGGTCGCGCTGCAGAAAGTCGTTCAATGCACGATTTTCCTCGAAGGCGGCGGTACGTTCGCGATCCTCCCGGCGCTCTCGCGTTCGCTCGCGGGCATCCCAACGACGCATGGCATCCTCTTCACCGCGGGCGACGATATCCTTGCGGGTCAGGCCTTGCCGATCATCGGCCCGGCCATCGTGATACTCGCGACGTGATGCCGATTCGAAGATGGTATCTGCAATCCAGGCACAGCCTCCCGCGGATAACAGAAGTCCGGCCAGCAAGAACAATAAAGGCCAGCGTAGCATCATCGGATTCCACCAATCGAAAAAAAAAGGCGAGCTGCCAGGGCAGCCCGCCGGAAATGGTTGTGTTGATGAGGCTGCTTGTCCAGCCTAGTACTGACTCATGGTCGCAGTGTCAACAGGACCCACCATGTGGAAGTGGTTGTGGTCGATGTAGACCACTTCGATGACTTCTTCGTCAGTCAGCGTGTGGTTGTATGGCCAGCCAACGATCTTGCGTTCGGTAAAGTAGATCGTGCATTTGTAGTGAGCGTGGTGCAGCTGGGCCGGACCAATCATCGGGATCACGCGAGGCGGATCGATGTAGTCGGCAATCTTTTCCTTGACCATCCGCACATTGTTGCGTTGTGTTTCGTGCAGGAACGGAAAGCCGCCCTGAACCGGGCGAGCACGTTCCAGAGCCCACCAAACTTCGTCATCGGTTGGAGGATCAAGAGCCCGTACTGGACCGCCCTGCGTCAACGGGCCAAGGATGGGCACGCGACCATAGCGCTCATGCACGTAGAACTTGTCTTCGTAGCTTTTGTGCTTGAACGGCATGACCGGAATACAGCCTAACGACAGGGGAGCAATCAGCCCCGCCATCAGTGCCATAAACCAGACGAGTTTTGTAGAGGTCATGTCAGTAACCTTGTTGATGGATGTACTTCTAGGTGTTGTTATCGTGTTAAGCTGTGCGGAACTTTCGGGTTTTTCGCATGAAAGCGATTTTTCCGGAAAAAGAAACGCTGGCAAATTCAGGCGTGCTGGCATCGTCTCATCGCCCATCGGGCGCACCAAAAAACCCTTGCACGACAAGGTCATGCAAGGGCGTGATTGGTCAACGTTTGGCAGTTGGAGTTTAGCGGTTGTTGAAGTCCAGCCACCACCAGCCATCATCCCATTCCAGGGTCACCTTACGCCATCCCAGGGGAACCTGAGGGTAAGGATAGAA
>JBPCVB010000011.1:0-4121 GCA_051010855.1 Pirellulaceae bacterium
CTCCAGGCCCAGCGTCCCATGTTCACGGCCGTTTCCACACTGCGATCTTCAAACGTGATGATGGGACCCACGGTTTCGTCAGTGGAGGGGCCCGCATTTCGTAACAAGGTGTTTCCGCGGGCAAACCTCTGGAATCGTTTCTTGACGCTGTCCGTACTGTCGGCCTTGAATTGATCCTGAAAAGTGATGCGATTGCCGGCATAGGAATACATGTTGCTGATGTAAACGTCGATCCAGCCGTCGCGATCGTAGTCGCCGAAATTCACCGACATGCCAAAGGAATCATCCAGCCCGCCGGCCTGCTGCGCAATATCGACGAAGACCGTCTGGCCGTCGTCCGTTTGATCGTTGCGGAAAAAGCAGTTCCAGCCAAAGTCATTGGCCACGTACAGATCCTGATCACCGTCGTTATCCAGATCTTCCCAGGCGGCGGAATAAGTCTTGCGACGATTGTTGACATTCATTCCCGTCTCTTCCGTCACATTGCGGAACGAGAACTGGTCGCCCGATGTCTCATTGCGAAAAAGAGTATTCAAACCGCCATCGGCGAAGTCCGCCATCGTTAGCACGACGTTGGCAGCCACACTGGCGATCCCGGTCGGCGTGTAGGTACCCACATGCAGGTCCAACAACCCGTCGCGGTCGTAATCGGCCGAGGTAAGCGACCAGACTTCGTCGGTCGTATCCAGCATTTCACGAACTTCGAACTTGCCGGTACTGTCGCCCTGGGCAATCACCAGCGTGGAATTCACACCGACAGCCAGATCCTGATGGCCGTCGTTATTCAAATCGAGAATCAACGCCGCGCTGGAATTCTGCAACCAATCCACTCCCGATTCGCCACTGACGTCCCGCAACGTGCCATCGGGATTCTGCAAGAACAGCAGATTCGGGAGCTCCGATTCCTGGCAAAGATAAAGATCCTCCAGCCCATCGGCATTCACGTCGCCGATCGCCACCCCGTTGTTGGCCAACACCGCAAACGAACTGTGCGTCTGGCGTCGCTCCAGCCACTCATTGAAACCCTTCAGTATTTGTTGGTGAAAGCTGGCGTTGTCACCGAAAAGCGATTCGGTGCAATCCGCAAACAGACGGTGTTCCTTAACATCCACGGTTTCGTAACGTACGACGCGGACGCTCTTCAGATGAGGCTTTTTTTCCAACGTCCATTCACACAGCCACGTGGCGTTTTCTTCGCGATAGCCCTGTGTTGTCTTCCCGAAAATTTCCAAAGTCTGCTGCGTTACGACCGTCTCATCACCGGGTGTAACACGAAAGACCTTCCATTTCAAACGCAGGTTCTGGCGATCGGCATACGGTTCCAGCAGTTCAATTAATGCACGGGCCAGCGATTCGGCACCAGTTCCAAATGGCTCGGCTGTAGAAGCTTCCGTGTCCGTGTTGATCTGCCGCTGAACCTTGATGCGATCCGTTTCAAATACCGTCGGATGCCGGGACGGAACGACCGAGTGTACCAACACCCCGTCAGTCGTGATCGGACCGACTCCCGTGGCATCAATCGTCTTGTCAGAAGCCAGCAGCTTTTTCAGCTTGTTCCACTGATCCGTAACGCGATCGGAGATAACTTCGGTATCCCAACCGTCGCTGGCCGCATCGTCGATTTGATCCCATTTGGCTTCGTGATCTGAAGTGGTTGCCCATACCTTCTGCTGTTTGGCGTCAGCGATGGTGTCCTGGTCGGTTTTCGTGTTGTCGCGATCTTTTTCAGCAACGTCTTTGGATCGGGACTGTGCTACGTCAGTAGACGGATTCACGGGATCATCACCGGAATTGAGTACATACCAGGTAACGGCTCCGCAGACGGCCAGCACCGGCAGCAAGACCAACAGAATCGTGGCCGGGCTGAGGTGTTGTTTGTCCTGCGAAGAAGAAGTGGTACTGGTCGATGCCGCAGTGGAATGATCAGTCGTTCGTTCGGTCGCTCGATTTCGCCGTTTTGGCGGACCTGTTTTCGATGAGTTTTTCTGCTTCTGCTTTTTGCCCGACATATGGTTTTCTGAACCCTGGTCCTTAACGACATTACCGTTTTGTGAAAGAAACTGGCGACACCTCAATATTAAACCATACCGATCAATATTGTTAGTTTGGGTGATTACCCTCGTTTGACAATCGACGGGACCCTGATCCAAAAAGCGGCTGCAGAGAATCGTACGCGCGCCAATTCGCTCATTCAGATTTGTCAACTGGCAGGGTTCGATCTCGGTAAACAGCCCACTTTGAAACGGTCCAAAATGCCTGCCAACAAATCCCTTTTTTTTTGTATGCCCGACCACAACATGTGGGGTACTTGACCGCATTAGGTCCGGAGACGAACGAGTTCGCCAGCAAGTCGTTTGCCAGACGGAAAACTGACCGGTTTTTCTGGTTAGAGGGGCCAAAAAAACTCATACATCGAGCTTGCGGTTTCGATAAAATAAGAGTGGGTGCAAGCACAACATTTTGTGTTGACAGTGCCCGGCTCAACGATATATTGGGCCCCACCGCTTTTGGAAGCGACTCATCAGACGATGGGATTTGGGGGATTTTCGGGTGGCAAGACGTCCTCGAAAGCAGCCCTGAATTCGGGGGGATCGTCGAGTTTTTGGCTCCATCGGTGGGAGGTCATTTTAGGACAACAGTGTTCCGGGAGTTTCGTGAAACAGGACTCCCAGATCCTTCTATATAGAACTGAGCAGGTATGGACGCCTCCGCCCATCGTTGATTGCTCGGCATGGATCGCCGAATCAAGTTTCCTTTTGACCAGTCGTGTCGTCACAGGTCGCTTTACTGCGTCTTCGTCGACATGGCGACCGACAGATTGTGACTTGCAGCGAACGCGTGTTCGCTTGAGGGGCGATCAACGAAGGATTGTTGAAAGGAAGCAAAAATGCTGGAAGTATCGAACGTTAACTCACGCATCCAAACCAAATCGGACAACAACGCCGTGCAAATGCTGGTTCGAAAACGGGATGGCCGTCTGCTGCCCTTCCACGCCGAGTTGATTTCGGCGGCCATGGGTAAGGCATTTTGCGCCGAATACGGACTGATCGATGTCCAGGAACTGGATCCAGCCCTGCAGGAAAAAATCGACGCCATGACGAGCGAAGTGGCAGCCAAGGTGCGGAGCCAGGCTGCTACCGAAACGGGGGTGGATGTCGAGCTGGTTCAGGACGAAGTTGAGCGTGAATTGATGCGTCACGAGTTCTTCTCGGTCGCCCGTCGATACATCCTGTACCGAGAAAGTCAGGCCAAGCGTCGTGAACAGTTGGCCGACGACGAAATGGCCTTGCCCGCGGAATCATCCGGTCCCTCCATGCAGGTGGACGTGGGCGGCGAGATGGAAGCACTGGACCTGTCGCGTCTGGAACGCCAGCTGGTTCGCGCCTGTGCCGATCTGCCCGACTGTTCCTCCGAAGAGCTGTTGCAAGAAGTCCAGCGACAGTTTTACAACGGCATTCGCCCCGATCAGATCGCCCGAACCCTGGTGTTGGCCGCTCGCGCCCGCATCGAACGAGATCCATCCTACGATAAAGTCGCTGGTCGACTGGTACTTAACATCATTTACCGCGAGGCCCTCGGCCAGGTCCCCTACAACGGCGAACTGGACGAGTTATACCGCACGCAATTCAGCGAATTCATCGCAAATGGAATCAAAAACAAACGTATCTCGCCCGAACTGGCGACATTCGATTTGAAACAGATTGCCGATGCCCTGGTACCGGAACGCGACGAATTATTCCCCTATCTCGGTTTGCAAACGATTTATGATCGTTATCTGTTGCACGTGGAAGGTCGCCGCATCGAGGCACCGCAATTCTTCTGGATGCGGGTAGCCATGGGACTGGCTATCAACGAAGGACCGGACAAGGTTCAACGAGCCATCCAGTTCTACAACATTTTGTCCACTCACCGGTTCATCTCGGCCACACCGACACTGTTTAACTCAGGCACACTGCACCCACAACTCAGTAGCTGCTATCTGAGTACTGCGCAGGATGACCTGGAGAACATTTTCAAGGTAATCGCCGACAACGCCCGGCTTTCCAAGTGGGCCGGCGGACTGGGCAATGACTGGACCAACATCCGGGCCACCAATTCCCACATCAAGGGAACCAATGGCC
>JBPCVB010000012.1:0-3369 GCA_051010855.1 Pirellulaceae bacterium
GGCCATGAATATCCCTTTAACACGGCCATGGCCTCCGGATGTACTCGCGTCACATCGCGACCATTGATGCGGTTGTACTGGTTCAGAAAGTGATCTACCAGCAAGGGAATGTCTTCTCGACGATTGCGTAACGGCGGTAACTGGATCGGCATCACGTTGAGACGCCAGAATAAATCCGCGCGGAAATTGCCTTCGGAGACTTCCTTGTACAGATCCAGGTTGCTGGCCGCCACCACGCGAACATCCACTCGCATCGTTTTCGTGTCGCCCACACGCTCGAATTCCTTTTCCTGCAGAACCCGTAACAGCTTGACTTGCAACATGGATGAGGTGGAATTGATTTCGTCCAGAAAAATAGTGCCCATGTGAGCCGCTTCGAAACGACCGGTGCGATTGCCAACGGCACCCGTGAAGGAGCCGGCGACGTGACCAAACAATTCGCTTTCCAGCAAACTTTCGGTCAAAGCGCCGCAATTGACCTTCACCAACGGGCCACCCGATCTCGTGCTGTGCTGGTGTAACGCGTTGGCCAACAACTCCTTGCCGGTCCCGGTTTCACCCAGCAATAACACCGACGCCATGCTGGCCGCAGCGCGATGCGTCAAGTCAATGACTTTTTGAATCACCCGACTCTTGCCGATCAGGCCGGCGATGGCAGGTCTGTCGCGATGCGTGGAACTAACGGTGTGCATAAGGCTGACAACAGGTCGTAACAAGCCACAAAGGTTGGTGCGGGAAAAACAGGCGAAGCCTGACTCCAGCTGGACGACTGGTATTGTACCAGCCATTTGGAAAGCCCCAACGGCTAATGAAATTCCTGCCGGCAACGGCCTAGTCGCCCGAACGGCTTTCCAGCACGTCCAGCACCGAGGCCAGAATCTGTTGCGACTCGGCGGGTTCATCAGCGCTGGCGTTGTAGCGGGCGTACTGGTCGAGGATTTGCTGACGTGACAGCATCAAACCGCGTTTTTGCACCGCCACACCGAACGATTCCGCGGCAATGCGTCGCAAGGCGACCGGCAACTGTATATTGCTGGCTGTTTCCAGCAATCGCACCTGAGCATCGGCCGTTCCCAATTCGCCCAGCACGCGACAGGTGCTGGCTGCACGGGAAGGAGATGACAGACCACCGACTAATTTGTCCTGATAACGCACGACGTCAAAGAACGGATATCGATCCGATTGCGACGCATAATGTCCCAAATGATCCAGCGCCATCACGGCGTTGTCGCCACGTTCGAATTGTGTAGTGTCTTCGTAATCGATGCCCTTGACCAGGTTGTCGATTTGACGCGCAATGACCAATTCGCTGGCCACCGCCGGCGACACCTGAATGTTCTTGTACCGATCGGCCAGTCGGTTGGCTCGATTGACATTATCGGGATCTACCATCAACAGAATCGGGATGTGGCGAGTTCGCGAATTCGATCGAATCGCCTGCACCAGTTCCGAAAACCCGGGCCGGGATAACTTGTCGGTTATCACCAGCAGTTCCAGATCGGGATCGTTTTTGGCTTGTTCGAACAAGTCGCGTGACGTGGTCGCGGGCCGCGCCACGTAACCTCGACGACTGGTCAAAGCCGCCACGGATTGAGCGACCTCCAGATTCACGTGCCCGACGATTGCCGTCTTGCTTCCGCCGGAACGCGACATATACGCCAGCGACGAAAGATAATCGCTGCTGCCGGAAAATGACTGCTCGGGATCGATGCGGAAAATGGCATCGGCGGCCGCCGCGGTCAGTCGCATGGAACCCGACGTCAGGGCTCGAGCCAACGGACTGGCAATACCGCCGGCGGATTCCAGGTATTCCTTGTGACCGAGAGCTCCCAACACTTCGCAGGCAGCGACGGCCGCCGGAAGGCGCTTCATCTGCAAAGCCTGATCCAGCACTTCACGAGCCAGACCTGGGTCGATGCTGTTAGCAAAGGATGTCAGCACGGGCTGGGGCAATCGATGATGCACACCGCCGGTCAGCTTGGCCGATTCCAGGCGAGCGACCCAGTACAACCGCTGGTATTCCCGATTCTCGCGATTCAGTTCCACCAGATCACTGACTCGCTGGAATCCACGGATCCGAGCCACGGTATGAGCCGTCAGCCAGGTAGGCGTCATTATTCGATTTTCCGCGTCCCACCGCCACCACTTCATTAGATCGTCTGGATCGCCGCTAATCAAAATCTGATCCATCAGGTATTTGCGAGCTGACCGATAGAGTCGGTCCTGGCATTCTTTGGCGTCAGGCACGCGACCGGTCATCTGTTTCAGGGATCGAGTCGCCACCTCGCGTTGCAATTCCGTACTGGTCTCGGACAACATTGGCGTCATCAGTGATTCGACCGCGTCGGATGTTTTTAGATGTCGCATCAGGTACAACGCTTCGACACGCAATTTCATACTGTTGGATTGCAGAGCGGCCACCAAAGGGCCTTCCGCCGAATTTCCAAACAATTGCACCGCCTGACGAATACGCGCCCATTCGGCTTCATAGGCCGGGTCGGCCAGTTTTTCGATCAATACGGCTGCGCCCACGTCGCCCAACAATCGCAAGTCCGAAAGGGCAAGGCTGCGCTGATACTTGTCTTCATTACGAACAACTGTTTCGGCCAGCTGCTGGATTCTCGTGGCGTCGGTAGCGTATCGGTCTGCACCATCCAGCACCATCGAGGCCAGCTGTTTTCCTTCGGGTCCCAGTCCTCCGCGATTGGCCACGCGAAAGATTCTGGCCGAACCAGCTTGTTTGTACAGGTTGTAATTTTGTTCGTCGTCCAGCTGCAAATCCATCAGCTTCTTGACGTACGTGCCGGCCAGGTCGTCGCGATCGATATCCAGTAGCAGATCAATCGCCCGCATCAGCTCAAAAGGTGCTTTCGGATCCGATGCCACTATCGCATCGATGACCGGGTCAGGCCGCACGATCTGGAGCAAGTCGTCGGTGGCGTCCGCAGGTTGACCGGGATCAGCCGGCTGAGGATCCTGTTGCGGGGCTCCGCCAGTATTAAACGGATCGTCTTGCGCATGGATGCCCGCGGTTCCAAATGCCATCAGGCAAACGAGTAAGGCGGGAATCCGGAATCGACGGCGGGCAATATTCATCAAAAGATTTATCGTCTCGCGCGAAAAGCGAAATTCAGCATTCGGTCAGGGATATGGTTTATTAGTCGGCCAATTCCGTATGCGGATCGCGCAGAATCGGCTGGTCCAGCGGCAAAGTCATCCGGCCCGCAGAATCTTCCATAATAAACAGGCGAATTCGTAAATGCTGCCTTATCCTCCTGTCTTTACATGGATTTTCGACGTTCCTTTTCAACCTCGCTGCAGCCGGAAAAAGAATTCGTCAGGGGCCGAAAATTCCGTATAAAGAGAATG
>JBPCVB010000013.1:0-3980 GCA_051010855.1 Pirellulaceae bacterium
GTTCCCCGCCAGGGACTGGCGGGGCTACGTTGCCGCGTCAGTCCCTGACGCGGCTGTGACACGCGAGAAATAAACCATGAATGAAGAATCCATCTTTCATGAAGCGCTCAAGCAGCCGGCCAAGGAACGCCAGGCATTCGTCGAGGAAGTCTGCATCGACGATTCGCGGCTGCGTGAGACCGTCATGTCCCTGTTGGCCGCCTATGACGAGGGCGAGTTTCTGGAAGAGCCCGCACGGGAAATCGACGCCACCGTCGATCTCTTCGCGTTGGAACAGCCTGGCAGTGAAATTGGGCCTTTCAAGCTGCTGCAAAAAGTCGGCGAAGGCGGCATGGGCGTGGTCTACATGGCCGAGCAGAAGGAACCGGTCAAACGACGTGTCGCGCTAAAGATCATCAAGCCCGGCATGGACAGCCGGCAAGTTATCGCGCGGTTCGAGGCCGAACGGCAGGCCCTGGCCATGATGGATCACCCCAACATCGCCAGAGTATTGGATGTCGGGACGACCGATGCAGGCCGGCCGTACTTTGTGATGGAACTGGTCAAGGGAACGCCCATCACCAAATACTGTGACGAGAACCATCTGACACCCAAAGAACGCCTCGAATTGTTTGTGCCCGTTTGTCAGGCCATCCAGCACGCACATCAAAAAGGGATCATTCACCGGGACATCAAACCTTCCAACATCCTGGTGGCCGAATACGATCACCAACCGGTTCCCAAGATCATCGACTTTGGCGTGGCCAAGGCGCTAAATACTCAGCTCACCGAAAAGACGATGTTCACCCAGCTCGGTCAGATCGTGGGCACGATCGAATACATGAGCCCCGAGCAGGCCCGCGTCAATCAGATGGACGTCGACACGCGGAGCGACGTTTATTCGCTGGGCGTTGTGTTGTACGAATTGCTAACCGGAGCCACACCGTTTGACAAGAAGCGATTGCGTAGCGCGGCGATCGATGAGTTGATGCGCATCATTCGTGAAGAGGAACCACCACGTCCCAGCACCCGATTGAGCTCGATTGAAACGTTGCCCTCGGTGGCCGCCAATCGCAGGATTGAACCAAAAAAGCTGAGTGTCTTGTTGCACGGCGAACTGGACTGGATCGTGATGAAGGCCCTGGAAAAGGATCGCGGCCGGCGTTACGAAACGGCCAACGGATTTGCCAATGACATCCAGCGATATCTGGAAGATGAAACGGTCGAGGCCTGTCCACCCTCTGCCAGCTATCGATTTCGAAAATTCGCCCGGCGCAACAAGAGCCAGTTGGTGACTGCTGGTGTGCTCGCTGCAGCATTGCTGGTCGCCGTTGCTGGAATCGGCTGGGCAATTCGAGATCGGTCGGCACATCGCGCCGAAATGGCCCGGCAAGAAGCACAACGCCTGGAAAACAGCACCACTCAAATCGGGCTGGTCCTGACAGAGGTCGACCGACTGGCTGCAGCACAACAATGGGATGAGGCGTTGGCCGCCGCCCGGCGAGCTTCCTCAGCGTATGCGGTCGGACCGAGCATCAAGGAAGTCGAAAAGAAGGTCAAGGCAGCGTTAAACGAATTGGAATTCGTCGCACGTTTGGCGGAACTTCGAATGCAGAGAGCGACCGTTGGGTGGGAAAGCGAGTCCCTGGATCTGGATCATTTGAAAGAGGAGTATGGTCGAGCATTTCGCGACTTCGGAGTCGACGTTGAATCGCTTCCCGTTGCTGAATCTGCTGCAAAACTTAAACAGTACCCTCGCATTACTCTACCCATTGCCGCTGCTCTGGACGATTTCGTAAGAGTGCGAGTATCAGTCAGCAAGGATGACGATCTTTGGCCTCAATTGCTGGATGTAACTTGCGAAATTGATCCGGATCCATTGCGTACCAGATTGCGGAAACTTTTATCTCGCAAAAAACTGGACGAATCCCCGGCTTTGCTACGCGAACTTGTTAAGGAATTTGACGCTGGAGATCACAGCCCCGGAACCACACTCATTCTGTCTAGTGTGTTGAAACAGCTACAGATGCCTGAGTTGAGAGAACAGCTGTTGAGGCGCGCCCAACAAATCTACCCCGGTGATTATTGGATCAACTCCTCGTTGGGAAACGTACTTGGTAACGATGAGCGAAACGAGGAAGCAATTCGGTTCTATAGTGTCGCCTTGGGCATCGTGCCCGCAAGCCCTAGTGCTCACAATAGCCTCGGCACTGCGTTTGGTCGTCAGGACAGGTTGACGGAAGCAATTCTGTGTTTCAACAGGGCTCTCGAACTCGATCCGACTTGTTTCCATGCACATAGCAACCTTGGCATCGCGTTCCGTCTGCAAAAACGGCTAGACGAGGCAATCAGTTGCTATCGTAAAGCAATTGAACTTGATCCCAACTCCGCCAAGGCCCACTACGACCTTGGTCTCTGCCTGCAGCGAAAAAACAAGAAGTTTGAAGAGGCAATAGCCAGCTTCAACATGGCTGGGGACCTGGGACATGACCAGGACAAAATCCGTGAAGGGCTGCGGGCTGTGTACACAAACTGGTGTTGGTCGCTTGTGACTGCGGCAAACCCTGGGGATCGCGATTCGGCCCGGGCGCTTGAACTGGCAAACAAGGCGATCCAACTGGGCCCTGCTGAGGCCAACAGCTGGAATAACCTCGGCGTTGCCCAATACCGTGGGGGCAATTGGCAAGCAGCAGTCGATGCTTTGGAAAAGGCGGACACCATGCTCAACGGTGAGGACCGCGAACATCGTATGTTCCTTGCCATGGCTTACTGGATGCTTGGCGAAAAGAACAAAGCGCTCGAGTTTTATGCTGAGGGAGCTGCCTGGACCACCCTGTACCGTGAAACCAGCAATGAAAGCCAGCGATTTCTTGCCGAAGCAGAAACGACGTTGAGCATAACCGCCGAAGATCGGGTTCAATTGATCGATGAATATCTGGATCGCCAGACACGACAATTTCCAGATGAATCAAAATCATGGATGGACCGGGCCCGATGGAGCACAAAACAGGGAGACAATGACAGAGCGATCGCAGATTTTGATACGGCAGTGAAACTCAAGCCGGACAACCCCGAATTGTATTTTGAGCGGGCCAAAATTCACTTCTCAATACTCGAGTACGATCCCGGAATCGCCGATTGCACTGAGACCCTCCGCATAAAACCCGATCACTGGAATGTTTACCTGTGGCGAGGCTGGGCGCACCTCTATCGACAGGAGTTTACGCAGGCGCTCAACGATGCAAACGACGTGCAGGATAATCGACCCTATGGGACTCACTACCTGCGCGGGCACATCCGTCTGTCGCAAGGCAAATTCGAGGACGCCATTGACGAATTCCAGGCCGCGATCGAGATCGATCCCCAAGCCAACCAGGCATACCACATGAAGGGATGGGCTCATTTGCAAAATGGTCAGCTCGAAGACGCAGTTCACAATTTCGATCGCGCACTGGAGCTCTTGAACGAACGGCAACAACACGCATTTGCATACTGGTGCCGCTTTTTCCGGGCGATGGCGTATTTGGAACAGGGAGAAACTGACAAAGCCCAAACCGACTTTCAGCGTGCCCTCGACGCGTACGAACGCGGAATCGCTTTGGAACCTGCGCACGATACCTGGGTTGCGCTGTCAATTACCATTATCCACGCGCAGCTGTGCAACCAGCAGCAGGCCAAAAAATACTATGCCGATGCACTTGCGCAAATCGAGCGCTGGCCTATCGACAAGAATCATGACTTGTTGCGGTACCTCGAAAAAGCGAAGAGTCTGGTCGAGAATGACGCAACTGCGCTACAGGAAGCTGGCACGGACAACTAACAAAAAAACAACTTCGCCCTGTTAGCCCTCAACATTGGCCGAAGGCCAATTCACCATAGTCATTGATGATTATGGCCGTTGGCCAAACGCGTTGTTCGTGCATTGAATCCTGGGGCGTTGCCCCCAGGCTAAGTTGGTCATGGCCTTCGGCCAAACCCCGGCCGTGCTCTGTCTGCACGAA
>JBPCVB010000014.1:0-2957 GCA_051010855.1 Pirellulaceae bacterium
ACTTCGATGAAAGACTCGTGTTCGGGAGAGTGATGAACACGATGGGTGGCTGAAACAAAGTCCTCGGCATCCGCCTTGAAAATATTGTCAACAAAGGTCTGTGGGTTGCGATCAATCAAGGGAAACCAGCTGCTCTGCACGTGAATCATGATGCGGTGCCCCGCCTTGAACGTGTGAAATACGTCCTGCAATGGCACGGTGACCTCGGTGACCTCACCGGGAACAAACGGTTCGGGTGTTTCAAAACCGTTGCGGAAACGGGCACGTATCACTTCGCTACGTACCATTTGCTGGTAACCCCGTGTGTCGACACCGGCGGCCCCGAACGGATACGTTGCACCCTCATCGGGATAGACATCGATCAATTTGACGATCCAGTCGGAATCGGTGCCGCTAACGGAGACTTTCAAATGGGCATTGATTGGCCCAGCCAGCGTAACCGGCTCGGCCAGCGGTTCCGTTTGAAAAACCAGCACGTCATCGCGGGCTGAGGCAAAACGCTGGTCGTCGGTCATGTAAGGGCGTGGAGTAAAACGGATCTGCATATCCACCTTTTTGCGATACGGCACGGGATTGGCCGGATCACTGACGAACTCGGTGAATTCGGTCGCCTCGGGGTCAGCTACGGCGAACGGACTGAGCATTTTGTTTTCATGCAGGTAGGCGCGTACAGGCTGAGCATTCTCGGGCGGCCATTGCTGAAAGATATTCCATTCGCCAGTACCCGTATCAAACATCAACGCCTCGAATCCCGGCTGTGAACCATCGTCTTTCAGGAAGTGACGAAAGAAGGGTGCTTCGACTTCGCGTTGGTAGGTGTCGGCCAGGTTGTTGCCATATACGATATTTCCGACTTGCGTGGTGGTCAGCGGACTGGCCCAGCCACCATGGCTGAACGGACCCATGACCAGCACATTGAAAGCGTCCGGATTGTTCTCCTCAATCGCACGATAGATGTTCAGCGGTCCGTAGAGATCTTCGGCATCAAACCAGCCGCCGACCGTCATCACATTGGTGCGAATGTCTCGCAAGTGCGGCAGGATATTGCGCTTCTGCCAAAACTCGTCGTAGTTGGGATGCTCGACCAGCTGACGCCAGAAAAAATTGTCGTTACCGATGTACTGACTCGAGTTGCTCAGCGGACCCAGTTCGAGATAGAAGTCGTAGGCATTGCCGCGAGGTCGCGGGTTCATCCGCGGCACCCAGCTTTGCGTCGTCGCACCATTGTGCTGGTGGCCAAAGGTCGATGTGGCCGTCCAGTACATCAGCACGAACGCGCCTTGATGGTGAAAATCATCGAAGTAGAAATCGGCGATCGGTGCCTGGGGGGACGCGGCGACCAAAGCCGGATGGGCTTCCGGCAGGGCGGCTGCCGAATAGAAGCCGGGGTAGGAAATGCCGGTGATCCCGACCTTGCCGTTGTGGCCCTGCAAGTTTGCCAGCAGCCATTCGATGGTGTCGTGCGTATCGGAGCTCTCGTCAATATCGGCATCGCCGTCCACATGCGGTCGCATGTTGTCGTAGGATCCGTCACTGTTCCAGCGGCCACGCACATCCTGCTTCACAAAGATATAGCCGTCGCGTTCCATGTAGGACGACGGACCGATGCGCTGAGCCATGGCGGGACCGTAAGGACGGCAGCTGTACGGCGTGCGGTTGAGGACGATCGGGTACTCGCCGGAACGGTCACGCGGCTGATACACCGTGGTGTGCAGATGAACACCGTCTCGCATGGGAATCCGGAATTCGGCCTTCGTGTAGTTGTTCAGGATGAACGTGGCCCGGTCTTCCTGCTGGGCAACCAGACAGGAGGGACCGATGAAACCGGCAAGGAACAGTGCCAGACTACAGCCGGCAATCAGTTTTGTTGAAATCATGCTGCGCTCGTGTCAAACAGATACCGCGAACGTAAGGGAGCGGACGATGATGGTTTTGCGTGGTTATCAGGGCCGGGTTCGCTGACTCGCAGTCGCTTGCGAGCCGCCGCACTACACTTCGTCGACCAGAAACAGGGTTGCCGGTCCGGTTGCGGTGCGAGCCTTGTGAGGATGGCCGCGTGAAATCAACAACGCGTCGCCCTGGTTATAGGACTGGACTTCGTCACCAAATTCGACTTCCACCGTCCCCGCAACCACATATCCAGTGTGCCCGCGTTCGCACCATTCTTGCTCGCGAAAGCCCGCTTGCAGTTCCAGCAGCCTCACGCGTTTCTCTCCGTTGTCGATGATTTTTTGTCTGGCTAACTCGCCAACGTCCTGCCAGGAAATATCCGCAAATCGTTCCAGCGCTTCCGCCATGTCATGTCCCCCGCATTGTGAAGTGGTGAGGACCGTAAATTAACGCGCTGCGTGGCGAATGTCGAGTTTTCGCGCGGGTCCCGGGGCCATTTTGAGAACCGGCACTTCCGGCCGCCCGATGCTACCACTGGATCGATATTGCCCGATTTTGGCACTTCGGACAACAATTCTCCTGCGGCGGTGATTAGCGCGCTGGCTATCCGCATCCCGCTCCCTGAAAAACGGGAACAAAAAACAAGCTTGTCTTCAGTTCCGGAGGAAATGCGATGACACGGAAGTCGCTGATTGGAATGATTTTGGTTGCCCTGCTGGGCTTGCCATCCCAGGTAACGGCACAGGAGCAATTGCCGCCCGATAAGTGGGGCGCTCCTTTTTACTCTGGAACACGATGGTCCGCGCCCATTGAATCGCACCAAGACAAATGTAACCAATGCCAAAACGGAGAATGCACAGGCTGTAATGAGGTTGTCTGCGCCGCAACTTGCAACGACGACTTTACTGCGTACAACTCCGGCCGTTATGGCATTGCGTCGGAAGAGCGAATGGCTGTGTTGAGTGGCCAGCATCCGTTTGCACCCGTCCAGCCGCTGCATCACCATTTGGCCTCGTCCGCTGAATTCTCTGCAGCGGATTTGCCGATCATGCAGCAATCACCGGAAC
>JBPCVB010000015.1:0-3378 GCA_051010855.1 Pirellulaceae bacterium
ACTTGATCCCGTTTCCGCTGGTCAGTTTGTGGAACGCGTGAAAGCGGCGAATTCAATAATTTCCGAAAGATTTTGTCACAACCGGGCATTTTCCCTGTATTGCCTGTGAGGCTCGGGCTCGGCGTGCGTTTGCCACGAATTCACACTCACTTCAAAACACATCAGGTAAAGGGACAAACAATGTCTACCGTCACCGTTGGATCATCGTCTGCAAACAAACTCGTGGCCACCTGTCCGGCCTGCAACACTCGCTACAAAATCAAGCCTTTCATGAGCGGCAAACGCGCGCGGTGCGGCAAATGCCAAACCAAAATGAGAATTCCCACACTGCGTGCGAAACTGAATGAAGTCACCAGCACCGCCAAACGCAAGATCGTTGCTGCGATACCCGGAATGCGTGGCACCGGCATGGGACTGTTATTAGGCGCCTGGGGAACGATTATCATGCTCGTAGCCATCGTGGCCGCCGTGACCGCTCTAATCATGAGCAATTATCTGCCGGTGCCATTTGAATACCTGCGATTGGCCATCGGAATCAGCCTGTTAGGCGGTGCTCTGATGACGATTGTCGGGATGTTCGGGTGTGCCTGTGTTCCCAAACAATCCGGTGCCAGGGGCTGGATCAGTTCGGCTATCATTTTCACGATCGCCAACATGGCCATTGTCGGCTACACCGTTTACTGTGCGATCGAACGAATGGCTCCAGTCATCGATCCAATGATCATTCAATATATCACCATGGGTCTGGGCGTGATGGTGTTCTTTTCCTTCATGATGTTCATGAAGAAGACATCCGACTTTACCGCACGCCCGGAATTGACCGGAACTGCCAAGGGTATCATGTGGTTTCAGGCCCTGATCATTGCCGTGGTCATCGGCATGATCTCCTTGTCTGTCACCTTGTCGCCCGGTGCAAGTACCGCCTTGTTACTGCAGGTCATCGGCTGGGGCGTGTTGATCGCTGCCCTGATCAATCAGGTCATCATGATCGTGCTGGAGTTTCAATTAGGAAGTCACCTGCGTCGCAGGTAAATATCTCGGAGTGGATTCTCGAGATAGAAAAGTGGAGGCTCGGCCAGCGATTTTGCTGGCCGGGTTTTTTTGGTTTTGCCGGACGGAACCGTCCATAAAACGCTGCTGCCAGGCCCCGGCAGGATCATGATCGGGGATGAGATCAAGTCTGGATGCGATTAGGATGATTACCCGTGACGACGACGAATTTTCCGTCGAGGACGTCGGCGCTGTTGGCCGCCGCTGTGACGGTAGCCGTATTCGATGGCAAACCACTCGGCGTAGCGTTCCTGGTCCACGGATTTATTATTCCACGTGTCGACCAGATGACCCAATTCATGAATCAGGATGTTGTTCAACTGATAATCACGAGCGGACGATTCGGACCAGATCAATCGCCACAGATTGGGCTCGGGGTGATCCCAGCGCGCACCGTACATTTTCGTCTCGATGACCAACTGTTGCGGGGGCGGGGTGTGGAAATGTTCTTCCAGCGTTTGGCAAAACGGATACAGGTATATGGCGCAGCCCCATTGCAGGCCGTAACAGGGCAATCGCTTCTTTTTGCGGGTCATGGTGCTGAGCTGTACGATTTCCAGCCCATCCAGAAAACGCTGCGGAAGCCTGGCCAGGCGGGATCGAACCTGAGCAGCAGAGACCACATGACGGTAGCCTTTTCCGGGGTCCATGACCAGGACGTTGTAGTGCTCATTGCCGATGGGCTCGTGCCAGTCTTCCGGGGCGTCGAACAGGTTATCCTGATTGCGCGGAGCGATGGTTCGACGTGCCTTGGCGAATTCGCGGTTCCGCACACGACGAGATGCCTTCAGATTCTTGCGGACCTGACGGTTTCGGGAATTCGGTCGTCGGTTGTGTGGCGCAAACATACAAACTCTCCTCGCAAGGGTGTTCGGCAGTGCGAGCGCATCCGCGCAATCCGTATCCTGGTTCGACATCGACGCCGAGCTGTAGCTAAAGAGGGGTGATGGCTACAGTCATGAAGAAATGATCTGCTTCTATTTTAGTTAAGGACCAGCGAAAAGCCGAAAAAAAGGACGTAAGACCATTCATTTCAACAACTTAGGGAACAGGACATCTGCCCCAAAATGTGTCAGTTTCTGGCTACCCAAATGGGGGGTGAGTTGGATGTCCTGTTAAAATAGGCAAATCGGCTCATTTTGACCAGTCACGCGAATATCTCGTTTTGCAGCCATTGAAGACGACATCCTGCACCATGGTTAACGGACAGATTGCCTTTATTAACGTGAAATTCGCTTCTGAGCGCAACACCGCAAATAATAATCAGCAGAAACTTTTTTGTGACGTTTGGATCCCGCTCGCCGACTAACTGGACGGCTATGAAGACTACGCTCGTGCTTTTTAACGAAATCGAGGATCGAGACCTGGTGCAGCAATCCGCTGCCGGGTCGCGCGAAGCCTTTGGTGAACTGGTTTCCAGGCATCACCGGCTGGTGCGCACGATGCTATGGCGAGTGCTGGGAGACGAGTCTGAAGTTGACGATGTGGCCCAGGAAGTCTTCATGTCGGCCCTTTCCGGTGTCGCCGGTTTCCGCCAGCAATCCAGTTTTCAAACGTGGTTGTTGTCGATCGCCCGCAATAAGGCGATTTCTCATTTGAGAAAGAAACGGACTCGAGCCGGCAAGGCCATCAATGGGCTGGACCAGATGGTGATTCAGCACCAGATCGCTTCCATCGCAGATGGAAAGGTCGAGTCACCGGCACTGGATGCCTTGCGACGGTGTCTGGAGCAATTGAGTACCGATCATCGGAGATTGGTGAAAGAGGTTTACTTTAAGGAACGCAGTGCCGCCGACGTGGCACGCGAAATCGGCCAACCAAAAAACACGGTGCGTATGCGACTGATGAGAATTCGCAAAGCCCTGTCCGGCTGCATCCAGCGGCAGGCCAACGATTAACGGAAAGACCATGAACCAGGCAGAACTGAACAATACGTGGACTCGCTGGCTGGATGATCGTCCGGTCCGGTCCGACGCCATTGATCGCCTGATCGAGGAACTGGAAGACAACGAAATGATGCTGCAACAGTTGCTTGGCGATTTGGACACCCATCGTCAATTGCTGGCAGCTGGCAAGGTGGACTTGGAGGACTTTGAATTTGTTGGTCGCATGCTGGTGCGATACGAAACTTCAGGCATTGGAGCGGAACAGATCCAACCCCTGGTAACCACCAGTCCCGCAGAATGCCGACCGGTCAAAAACGGCAGCCCGGTCGCTGCGGGGCCGGTTACCCACGAGCGATCAGCCGATGCGGATGAATTGCCAGTCGTCACGGTCAAGACGACGGAGGACCTTGATGCGAAGAAACGGAAGTTAACGTGGCGGCAT
>JBPCVB010000016.1:0-3718 GCA_051010855.1 Pirellulaceae bacterium
CGAGTCGACACTGCTGCTGACGGAAGAGGAGGACGCGACATACTCGACGACCGAGATCATCAAGAAGATCGAGGAGAACCTGCCGGTGTTGGCAATAGGTAAGCCGAGCTTTGTGCGTGATCAGCAAGGCGGTGGCGAAGGATTCAGTTTGCAAGTGTCGGGTGATTCGACTGAGCGGCTCAACGAGTTATCGGTGGATGTCGTGCGAACGTTGGAAAGCGTCGCCGAACTGGAGGACGTTCACTCGGATGCCGAGTTGGGGGAGCGAGAAGTTCGGGTCTCGATTGATCGGGTACGAGCTGCTGCAGTTGGACTGTCGACCCAGCAAGTCGCGTCATCGATCGCGGTCGCCATGCGTGGTCAGAACCTACGAGAGTTTCGCGGCGAAACGGGCGAGATCGAAGTGCGACTGGCGTTTCGTGCGAACGACCGCCAAAGTATCGAGCAACTGGCGAACATTCCGTTGTACACGCCGGACGGCCGGCGAATCACCCTGGGAACAATTGCCGACTTCGAGACAGGCTATGCACCGGACACCATTCGCCGGACGGATCGCCAGACGGCGGTAATCATCACCGCAAACCTGGCAGACGACGAGTCACTCGATTCAGTGCAGCCGAAGGTCGAGGCATTGATGGACGAATTCGAATTGCCGCCCGGTTACAACTGGAAGTTCGGTCGCGGCTTCGAACGCAAGGACGAGACGCAGCAAATGATGGCGACCAACATCATGCTTGGCATTGCCTGCATATTCCTGGTGATGGCAGCACTGTTCGAATCGCTGCTGTTTCCGTTCGCCATCATCCTTGGGTCGATCGTATTTTCGATTATGGGCGTGTTCCTGTTCTTCGCGGCAACTGGAACGACGTTCTCCTTTATGGCGTCAATTGGCATCATGATCCTGATTGGCGTTGTGGTGAATAACGGGATCGTGCTCGTCGATCACATCAACAACCTGCGCATGGAAGGCATGCCAAGAAACCAGGCCATCATAGAAGCCGGCCGCGACCGGTTACGGCCTATTCTCATGACGGTCGCCACTACAATTGTCGGGCTGGCACCGTTAGCTGTCGGCACGACCCAGGTCGGTGGTGATGGGCCTCCCTACTTCCCGATGGCACGCGCAATCATCGGTGGGTTGGCGTTCTCGACAGTAGTATCTCTGCTGGTCGTGCCCGCGTTCTACGCCGCGTTCGACACGCTTTCAGCATGGGGTCGCAAGGTCATGCGCACTGTCGGTGGCTGGCCGTCCTTGCTTGGCGGGGTCGGACCAACTTAAGCGGTTGATCTAGAGCCATTTTTCGGGAAATTGCGTACCCCTTGAGTCCTTAAATCGCGGTTTTCGATGCGAAAAACGCGATTAGGGTCGTTGGCCATGCAATTGAACGTCGACTTGCCACTAATTTGCGATATCGTTCCATTCATCACGAGTGATACGGTAAATCGGACTGTCTTCGCCGTAACAACGTGTAATGCCGCGGTATCGCAATCCGCATTTTTCGAGTACGTTCTTTGATTCGGCATTGTTCTCGTCGACTGATGCAACGACTTCTTCCAACGATACATCCAGAAACGCAAACTGGAGAAGGCGCTCGCATACTTCGGTTGCATACCCCTTCCCCCACGCCGACGGCTTAAGAAAATACCCGATCTCTATATCGGCGTCCGGCATCTGCCCCATGACGATCAGGCTGAAATCCGTATCGTCCTCATCGATTGGCAACGGTAACAGGTACGAATCCCCAAGTTTCTCGCCGGACTGGCGATCCTGAACACACCAGAACCCGATGCCACCGTTGCCACCCCTTTTGACGGTGTTAGGCATGTACTGGCGAATTTTCTCCTCGGTCATTACGTCACCGATAAACTTGACGACGTCGGGATCAGTGTACATCTCCAACGCAAGGTCAATGTCGGTCGTTGCGTACGGAGTCAGGCGCAATCGCTCAGTGCGTAATTCAAGTTCCATTGATTTTGTGGGTCCGAACCGAAGTGGCTTGCCGATTTTAAACAATTATTCCGGGATTTCTTCGCTTGCCCGTCTTCCAAATCGCGTTTCCTGGCCAAAAAGGCGCCTTTTGTGTGGACCACATCGCAGATGACCGCTTCCGACTGCCACCAGTTCGCGAATTTGCCACTGAAATGGCCACATCAAGGACCAATTTTGCCCGGCTTGAGGCTTCCTCCATTGATTGACAAGCAGTTGCGCTGGTCCGACCGCGACAGGTTTTTTTGAATGAAACACGCGGCACCGCTACTATGCGGGCCTTGCAGCGGAGATTTCCTTGAACGGCAGAAAGCAGCACCTTCCCGAAACGAACCAACACAAAAGGTTGCACCTGATGATCGGCAAGAAGCACCCACCCGGCATTTTGTTGACAATGGCGGCCTGTTACGTCGTCAGCATCTCCGCGGTTTACGCCGATGCACCCTATATCGATCCTGCCGACGATGAGCAGTATTTTGGCGCACCAAACAACATCTTGTTCTGGACACCTGAGGAACAGGTTTCCGGCTACCGTAATTCGGAAAAAACGACCTGGACGCGCAGAATCGAATCCGGAGATTCATTCCGTACACTTCCTTACGCCGAAGTCGATCTGGATAACGTGAAATTTCACGCTGACCGTACATCGATGACGGTAGACGAGTACTTCAGAAAACAAAATGTTGCCGGACTACTGGTAATCAAGGACGGCGATATTCTCTACGAACGTTACGGACTGGGGAATACGGCCGACAGCAAATGGATATCCTTCTCGGTTGCCAAATCGGTTGTATCCATGCTCATTGGCGCGGCCATTCAGGATGGGTACATCAAAAGCGTTGACGAAAAAGTTACTGATTATTTGCCTCGGCTGAGAGGATCGTCTTACGACCAATCATCGATAATGAACGTTTTGCAGATGGCCTCCGGGGTGCAGTGGAACGAAGACTATGCTGACCCTGAATCGGATGTTGCCCGGGCAACATGGGGCACCACTGAACTCTATGACTATTTGCGGAACAAACCTCGGGACGAGCGCCCGGGAGATGTATTCAACTACAACACCGCGGAAACCAACCTCGCCGGCACCCTCTTGCGCTCCGCAGTAGGTAATAACCTGTCGACCTACCTCTCGGAGAAAATCTGGAAGCCGTTCGGTATGGAGTTCGATGCTTCCTGGAATCTAACAGAAGCGGGGGGCGGCGAGTTCGGTGGCTGCTGCATCAACGCGACACTGCGGGACTATGGCCGCATAGGATTGTTTGCACTGGCTGATGGCAGGCTTGCGGATGGTACTGAGGTCCTGCCGTCTGGCTGGATGCAGGAATCGACCGCGCCGTCCAAAGGGTACAAAGGCTATGGCTATTTCTGGTGGCTAACAGCCGATGATATTTTTTCTGCTACCGGAATTTTCGGCCAGGGCATCTATATCAATCGCAAGGAAAACGTTGTTATCGCTCTGCACAGCGCACGCGGCGTTGCCAGCAAGGATTTGGACTGGGAGTTGCAGGACGCACTGTACGCGGCGCTGACGGCAGCAGTAACCGATTGATCAACCGGGTCCGATCCCGCCTATCGGATCGTCAACGCTGTCCGGTGGCACGGTGAACCATGCGGGCCCGTCCCCGGTCATGTGCAGACAATCCTCCAGCCGTACGCCGAACTCGTTGAAGTCGTAGAGGCCGGGCTCGTTCGAAAAACACATTCCCGGAGCTAGCGGCGTTTTCTCGC
>JBPCVB010000017.1:0-7813 GCA_051010855.1 Pirellulaceae bacterium
GGTCAAACCGGTCCAGGTTCATCACCTTGTTCCATGCGGCCACAAAATCATCGACGAATTTCTGTTGGGCATCGTCGGTTGCGTAGGTTTCCGCGATGGCACGCAGTTGTGAATTCGAACCAAACACCAGGTCGACTGACGTGCCGGTCCAATTGACCTCACCCGTTTGACGATCGAGTCCGTTGTAAACATGTTCGCCCTGGTCGGATTTTTCCCAACGGGTGTTCATGTCCAGCAAATTCACAAAGAAGTCATTGGTCAAGGTTTCCGGTCGCTCGGTGAAAACGCCCAGTTGGGAATTCCCGGAGTTGGCATTCAATGCCCGCATACCACCGACCAGGACGGTCATCTCGGGTGCGGTCAATGTCAGCAGTTGAGCCCGATCCACCAGCAGTTCTTCCGCCCGGCGAACTTGCCCAGGTCCCATGTAGTTGCGGAACCCGTCGGCGGTCGGTTCGAGCACGGCAAACGATTCTACGTCGGTTTCCTCCTGCACGGCGTCGGTGCGACCTGGCGAGAAAGGAACCGTAACGTTGTGCCCGGCCTTTTTGGCCGCAGCCTCGACGGCAGCACATCCACCCAGAACAATTACGTCCGCCAGCGAGACTTTCTTGCCGGCCGAGTTGAAGTCGGTCTGGATTTGCTCCAGCTTCTGCAACACGCTGGCCAGTAACTCTGGCTGATTGACTTCCCAGTCCTTCTGCGGAGCGAGGCGAATCCGGGCTCCGTTCGCTCCACCTCGCATGTCGGTGCCACGGAAGGTGGCCGCCGAAGCCCACGCGGTCTGAACAAGTTGGGAAATAGACAAGCCGGATGCAAGGATCTGGCCCTTCAGGTCCGCAATGTCCTGATCGTTGATCAATTCATGGTCAACTTCGGGGATGGGGTCCTGCCACAATTGCTGCTCGGCCGGAAGCATGGAACCAAGGTACCGCGAGACGGGACCCATATCGCGGTGCGTCAGCTTGAACCAGGCCTTGGCAAACGCATCCGCGAAATCGTCCGGGTTCTCGTGAAAGCGTTTCGAAATCGGAGCGTAGTCCGGATCCATCCTTAGCGCCATGTCCGTCGTAAACATGATCGGTGCATGCTTCTTCGATGGATCGTGCGCATCTGGCACGTCCACCGCGGCGGGATCGGTCGGAATCCATTGCTTGGCACCGCCGGGACTTTCAACCAGGTCCCAGTCGTAGCCGAACAGGTTGTCAAAGTAGCCGTTGTCCCACTTGGTCGGTTCACTGGTCCAGGCACCTTCCAGGCCACTGGTAATCGTGTCGGCGCCTTTGCCGCTGCCATAACTGTTTTTCCAGCCGAGTCCCTGTTCTTCGAGCGGAGCACCTTCGGGTTCTGGACCGACAAACTGGTCCGCGTCGGCAGCACCGTGGGCTTTGCCGAAGGTGTGTCCACCGGCAATCAGTGCCACGGTCTCTTCGTCGTTCATCGCCATGCGAGCAAACGTTTCTCGAATGTCCTTGGCCGCGGCCAGTGCACTGGAATTGCCGTTGGGGCCTTCGGGATTCACATAAATCAGTCCCATCTGCACGGCACCGAGAGGATTCTCCAGATCCCGATCGCCCGTGTAACGCTTGTCGCCCAACCATTCGCTCTCAGGACCCCAGTAGATGTCGCCTTCCGGCTCCCAAACATCTTCGCGGCCGCCACCGAAACCGAATGACTTCAATCCCATCGATTCCAGGGCACAAGTTCCGGTGAAGACCATCAGGTCGGCCCAGGAGAGTTTCTCACCGTACTTTTGCTTGATCGGCCACAGCAACCGACGGGCCTTGTCCAGGTTTACATTGTCGGGCCAACTGTTCAACGGCGCAAAACGAAGTGTGCCAGAGGAAGCACCACCACGGCCATCGCCGATGCGGTAGGTGCCCGCACTGTGCCACGCCATGCGGATGAACAGCGGTCCGTAGTGGCCGTAATCGGCCGGCCACCAGTCCTGGGACGTGGTCATGACCTCGAAGACATCCTGTTTCAATTCATCGAGGTCGATTTTCCTGAACTCTTCGGCGTAGTTGAAATCGTCGCCCATGGGACTGGTCAGGGGCGAATTCTGGTGAAGGATTTTCAGGTTCAGCTGGTTGGGCCACCAGTCTGCATTGGAAAGGGCTCCCGCAGCCGTGTGTCTCTGTTTCGCACCCACTACCGGGCATTTGCTTTCAGCCACTGACATATGATTTCTCCTTTGATTAATGATGTTGTGTTTTGTTTGGTGCCATTGCTGGTCAAGTCGAGGCATCCGGGAATCGTGAGCGGAATGGCGCCAGCCACCGGTGCTCAGTGGTTGCGATACCGGCGGCTAGCGCCGTGCCGTTCACATTGTTTGGCTTTTCCAACGAATGAATTCCCGGACACTCTCGGTCAAGTCAACAGTGGCACCGCCGTTTTACTATTAACGCTGCGATAAACGGGTTAATCCACGACGCACGGCTGGCTCAAGATCAAAACGATCGAGATTCATCACCTTGTTCCAGGCTGCCACGAAATCCTCGACGAACTTTTGTTGCGAGTCCGCCTGAGCGTAAACTTCCGCAATGGCTCGAAGTTGCGTGTTGGAGCCAAAGATCAGATCGGCTCGAGTGCCCGTCCATTTGACATCACCTGTCTGACGGTCGCGTGCCTCGAACACGTCTTCGGCCTCAGTGGACTTCTGCCAATCAGTGCTCATGTCCAGCAGGTTCACGAAAAAGTCATTGGTTAATGTTTCCGGTCGCTCTGTGAGAACACCATTTGCGGACTTGCCAAAGTTCGTGTTCAGGACGCGCATTCCACCAACCAGGGCTGTCATCTCGGGAGCGGTCAGCGTCAGCAATTGCGCGCGGTCAACCAGTAGTTGTTCTGACGGCCGACCGTGACCCTGCCGGAGGTAATTTCGGAATCCGTCTGCGGTCGGTTCAAGCACCGCGAAGGAATCCACGTCAGTCATTTCCTGCAGAGCGTCGGTGCGTCCCGGTGCGAAAGGAACCTGAATGTCGTGTCCGCCTTTCCTGGCAGCTTCTTCGACGGCTGCACAACCGCCGAGCACAATCAGATCAGCGAGCGAGACCTGCTTGCCAGCCGACTGCGAACTGTTGAACTCCTTCTGAATTTCCTCGAGAGCCTGCAAGACTTTCGCGAGTTCGGCCGGTTGATTGACGTCCCATTCCTTTTGCGGAGCCAGGCGAATACGGGCTCCGTTGGCTCCACCGCGTTTGTCCGAACCGCGGAACGTGGAGGCGGACGCCCAGGCCGTCGAAACCAGGTCGGAAATGGATAGTCCCGAGGCAAGGATCTTGCCCTTGAGGTCGGCGATGTCCTGCTCTCCGATCAATTCATGGTTCACCGCGGGAACCGGGTCTTGCCACAATTGCGGCTCGGGTACTTCAGTGCCCAGTAACCGTGAGTGAGGACCCATGTCGCGGTGCGTCAGCTTGTACCACGCCCTGGCAAAGGCCGCTTCGAACTCTGCGGGGTTCTCATGGAAGCGTTTGGAGATTTCCGCATAGATGGGGTCCATTCTGAGTGCCAGGTCGGTAGTGAACATGATCGGGGCATGTGACTTCGACGAATCGAATGCATCCGGCACGGTGTCCGCCGCAGCGGGATCCGTGGGAATCCATTGCCATGCACCTGCCGGACTCTTCACCAGATCCCAGTCGTAGGCAAACAGGATATCGAAGTAGTCGTTTGACCATTCGGTTGGAGTGGAAGTCCAGGCTCCTTCCAGGCCGCTGGTGATGGTGTCGCCCGCATTGCCTTTGCCAAAAGTGTTCTTCCAGCCGAGGCCTTGTTCCTGGATGGGAGCAGCCTCGGGTTCCGGACCGACATTCCCTTGAGGACTGGCAGCCCCATGAGCCTTGCCGAACGAATGTCCGCCGGCAATCAGGGCCACGGTCTCCTCGTCATTCATCGCCATGCGACCAAACGTATCGCGAATATCCTGGGCCGCCTTCAGTGCGCTTGGCTCGCCATTGGGTCCTTCCGGATTAACGTAGATAAGACCCATTTGTACAGCGGCCAGAGGATTTTCGAGTTCGCGATCACCGGAATAACGCTTGTCTCCCAGCCACTCGCTCTCGGGTCCCCAGTAAATATCCTGTTGCGGCTCCCAAACGTCCTCGCGTCCGCCGGCGAATCCAAAAGTCTCGAACCCCATCGATTCCAGGGCGACGTTGCCGGTCAGGACCATCAGGTCGGCCCATGAGATCTTGTTGCCGTACTTTTGTTTAATCGGCCAAAGCAGTCGACGTGCCTTGTCGAGGTTACCGTTGTCGGGCCAGCTGTTGAGCGGTGCAAAACGGATCGTGCCATCAGATGCGCCGCCGCGACCGTCACCAACTCGATACGTACCTGCACTGTGCCACGCCAACCGAATAAACAGTGGTCCATAGTGGCCATAGTCGGCAGGCCACCAGTCCTGGGACGTCGTCATCAACGTTTCGATGTCTTTTTTTAGTTCGTCGAGGTCGAGTTTGTTGAACTCCCCGGCGTAATTGAAATCCTCGCCCAGGGGATTGCTGTTGGGCGAATTCTGATGAAGGATCTGCAGATTCAGTTGATTCGGCCACCAATCCTCATAGGACATGGCGCCGCTTGAAGTATTCCCGTGTGCCACGGGGTCCTGGGCTACGGAATTGGCAGCCGAGGCGCTGGCAGCTGTAACGTTTACTGTTGCTCCTGTCACCGGGCACTTGCCACCGGCCGCCATGTTTTCTCCATGCGGTCCTGAAGTAGTCCCCTGAGCCAACACCATGCCGTCACTGGATCCCAGCACAAATGTAAGGATCAAGGCAACAAGCCATACGGAAGTTGTTCCAATTACTCTTCTCATAAAGTGTCTTTGATCAAGTCCGTTCATCACAGGGAGCTTGTTCGTGCTATCTGACATGTGAAATCTCCAGGATGTCTGATTAAACATTTGTTTTGAAAACTTGTTAGATGTTGACTCAATTCCAACATGCGGCGCGAGCGTAAGGCTCACCGGTTGTTGTTCGCATGTCTTAACCACTCGCTTGCGATTCGTGCTTGTATTGCAATTTTCAAATTTCAGTTGCCGGACGAGTTCTTTGCGAGACACTGGGGACAGGTGCCCCAGTAGATCACTTCCGCCTCGTCGATCTGGTAGCCCGAGTTGTCGGCAGCGGTCAGGCACGGCGTGTCGCCGACAGCGCAGTCGACGTCGACCGCTGTTCCGCAGACGCGACAGATCACGTGATGGTGGTTGTCCCCCACCCGATCCTCATAGAGTGCCGCGGAACCGGCCGGCTGGATGCGTCGGATGATGCACTTCTCCGCCAGGATATTCAGGGCGTCGTACACTGCCTGGCGAGAGATGGTCCCGATTCCGGCGCGAACAACTTCGATTACGTCATCCGCCGTCGAGTGAGGCCGCTCCGATACGGCCCGCAGCACGGCTAATCGTTGGGCCGTGACTTGAAGCCCATGCTCGCGAAAAAGGTTGGCTTGATCATTGGACATGGCACTGTTTTACCGGGATTCTGGACTTTGTCAAGAACTTGTTTGAGTCCAATTTTCGATATTGAGCCATCTGCGATGACGCGGTCAGATCAGCCGATTCATGACCTTGGTTAGTTCGTTTTTTCGCATTGGTTTTGCCACGTAGTCATCCATGCCTGAATCCATAAACCGCTCCCGATCGCCCTTCATCGCATGAGCGGTCAAGGCAATGATAGGAATTCTTCCGCCCGATTGTTTTTCGTGTTCGCGAATCGCCCGTGTCGCTTGAATCCCGTCCATTTCCGGCATTTGAACATCCATCAAAATCAGGTCATACGAGCCAATAAGAAACATCTCGACGGCTTCCTTTCCATTGTTGGCGATAGCAATGGTATGCCCCTGTTTTTCGAGCATGCGTTGGGCCAGTGTTTGATTGAGGCGGTTATCTTCGGCCAACAATATTCGCAGACCTGTCGGCGACGGCAGCGAATCAGCAGGCGCGGAAACCGGTGAGGATTCAACGGACAGCCCCATCGTCGCCTGAATGGCCTCCAGCAAGTCCGATGGTTTGGCTGGCTTCAACAGTAATCTGGATATCTCCAGTTCCTGGCATTTCTCGCTGCTGCCTGGCACGACACCCGATGTCAACATGATCATTTTGAGGGAACTGGTGTTTGGGTTGTCACGCAATCGTCTGGCCAGTTCAAAACCGTCCATTTCCGGCATATGGCAATCGGTCAGGACCAGTTCAAAATCAGTACCCAGCGTTTGCGCATTTTCGATTGCCTGGAGAGCTGCTTCGCCGCTGTCAACAAGGACAGGACGCATCCGCCAATTTCGCAACATGCGAAGTTTGATCTGGCGATTTGTGGCATTGTCGTCAACCACCAGGACTTTCAGATCGAACACTGCGGAGGGATCGATCAGGGGTGTTTCGGTTCGAGGTGTTTTGTCGATCGGGAATTCGAGCGAGAAGTAAAACGTGCTGCCGGTTCCAAGTTCACTTTCCAGCCAAATCTCGCCATCCATCAGATGAACCAAAGTCGCTGAAATGGCCAACCCCAGACCGGTTCCACCGTAGCGTCGCGTTGTGGAAGCGTCGGCTTGCGAAAACGATTCGAAAATCTCTTCCTGCTTTTCCCGGGGAATGCCGATGCCGGTATCAGACACCGAGAACTTTATCTGTACACGATCACCGGAATCACGTTGATTTGCTGCTCGCAAAACAACTTCGCCGCCTGCTTCGGAAAACTTGATGGCATTTCCGATCAGATTCAACACGATTTGGCGTGTCCGGACGCTGTCCCCAACCAGCCAGCGCGGAATATCGGGATCCAGTTCCCATGTCAACTCGACGTTTTTCTCAAAAGCCCGATGGGCCATCGTTTTCAAGGCACCGTTGAGACAACTGATCAAATCAAAGGGCGCCAGCTCCAGCGTTAACTTGCCGGCCTCGATTTTTGAAAAGTCCAGAATATCGTTGAGCAATTCCAGCAGCGCCACTGCCGCGTCGTTTACGCTGTCCAGATATTCGCGCTGTTCATGATCCAGTTCGGTGTCGAGTGCCAACTCATTCATGCCGATGATCGCATTCATGGGCGTGCGAATTTCGTGGCTCATATTTGCCAAAAACTCGCTTTTGGATCGATTGGCGGCTTCGGCCGCAACTTTTGCCAGTTCAAGTTGTTGTGATGCCAGCCGTCGTTGCGTGACATCGATGATCGATGCCAGCACCATCAGCCCTTCATCGGTTTGTATGGGATTGAGTCCAATTTCCACGGCAAACCGGGTACCGTCCTTGCGTTGCCCGTGCAACGTCAGCTCGCCACCCATGGGCCGCTTGTGAGGATCCTTCAAATAGTCATTACGCAAGCTGATATGTCGATGACGCACGACGTCCGGGACGAGGATTTCGACTTTCTGGCCGATCAGCTCTTCGTGGGTATATCCAAACTGCCGCTCCAGTTCGGAATTGGCGAATCGAATTCGCCCGTCGCTGTCGGTCATCAGAATGCCTTCGGGAACCGATTCGACGGCGACCTGAAAAAACTTCTCAGCCTTGCGTCGTTCTGTATTTTCGTGCTTGATCTCCTCGTTGGCGTCGACCAGTTCGCTGGTCCGTTGCTCGACCGCATGTTCCAGTTCTTTCGGAATCCGCTGCAGTCTCGTCAGGACAAATGCCAGAACACTGAACATGACCAGCCCGCTGAGTCCGGCCAACCAGGTGAATCCCTGCATGTTGGAACTCAATTGCGCGTTGGCGAGATCCAGCGGCAACGTTACCTCCAGTACCCCCCGAACATCGTTTTCCTGCCAGTCCGTTTTGGGTGACTGCGGATGGGTATTGTGGCAGTTGACACACGACTGG
>JBPCVB010000018.1:0-2823 GCA_051010855.1 Pirellulaceae bacterium
CAATGCGGCAGGTGGTGGTGCGACCCGGGCTGATCCGGAAGACATGCCGACTGCCACTGTCGTCAAGCGCCGTTTGATGCGTGGTGACGATGGCGACGGCAAGCTGGCCCGCGAAGAATTGCCCGAACGTGTGCGTGGCCGTTTCGACGAATTCGATGACAATGCGGATGGATTCCTGGACGAGGGCGAAGTCGATGTCTTTGCCAACGCGCTTGGAGCGCCCGATGAAGAAGATGATGAGGACTCCAGCAACGACGAGTCCCGTGATGAATCATCCGACGACGAGTCCGGCGAGCAGACCGATGACGACGGTGAATCCGACGGCTAAATCGGTTCGACGTCAATAAGCAGGGGAGACTCTCGATGACACCATTGCGCTGGGGGTTTGTCAGTACCGCACAGATTGGCAAAAGGAACTGGCAGGCAGTCAAGAACTCCGGCAACGGCATTGTCGCTGGAGTCGCCAGTCGAAGTCGGGACCGGGCCAGCGAATTCATCGACGAGTGCCAGGGACTTTGTTCCTTTGAACAACGCCCCGAGGCGTTTGCTGACTATCTGGATTTGATCCGGTCGGATTCAATCGACGCCGTTTACATTCCGCTACCGACCGGGACGCGCAAACAATACGTCATTGCGGCGGCTGAGGCTGGCAAGCACGTGATGTGCGAAAAACCGTGTGCTTCCAACTCCGCCGACCTGCAGGAAATGGTCGACGCTTGCCGCCGCAACAACGTGCAGTTTATGGATGGCGTGATGTACATGCACACCGCGCGGCTGGGCCAACTGCGACAGGTTCTGGACGACGGTGCGAGCGTCGGTGATCTGAAACGAATTACCTGCCAGTTCAGTTTTTGCGCCGATGAAGCGTGGTTTCGATCCGACATCCGGCTGGACAGTGCACTCGAACCGCAAGGATGCCTCGGTGATCTTGGCTGGTATTGCATCCGTTTTGTTTTGTGGGCCATGAACTGGAAAATGCCGCGGCGAGTTACCGCCACGACCTTAACCGAGCGTCATCGCGAGGGTAGCCCGGGTCCGGTGCCCGTTGAGTTCTCCGCCGAGTTGTTTTTCCCCGGCGATGTATCGGCCGCCTTTTATTGCAGCTTTATCACCCATCATCAGCAATGGGCTAATGTAAGCGGCAATCGCGGTTACGTTCACGTGAATGACTTCGTGTTACCGTACGCGGGTGACGAAACAAGGTTTGAGGTGTCCAACGCGGACTTCATCATGGACGGGTGTGATTTTTCAATGATCGATCATCGACGGACGGTAACAGTTGCCGAAAGTGGCAACAGTACAGAGAATTCGGAAGAGACCAATCTGTTTCGCAACTTCAGCGAACTGGCTCTTTCCGGGCAACCGGATGACCACTGGTGTGAAATCTCGTTGAAGACGCAACAAGTGCTGGACGCATGTCTGGAAGCAGCGCGCAGTTCTTCGCAGACGGTCGAATTGGTGGGCTGATCTCCCTCGAAGGCTATCTACCTTTTGGCAAAAGGTAATTTTCGGCCAACATGCATCGGACGCTGCCTCCACCGCACGTCTCCAGTGTCGGAATATCAAGCTCGATGATTCTCGATTCCGACTCAATGGTTTGTAACTGATCTTCACGCAGCGATTTCTTTGCGGTGGTGGACAGGGCGATACAGGGCTGCCGGTTGTGGTCCTCGAGTTGCAACATGTTGCCGGCAAACGCTTCAATTTGCGGCCATGTTAATTCCACAACTTGCTTTTCCGTTGCCGCAATACGCCGCGTGATCTCTTCCCGCTGACTTTCATCACGGATGCACTCCAGGCAAAGGATGACATGTTTCGTAGTGACCGCCATCATCACATTGGTGTGATAGATGGGCAGGCCCTGATCGTCGATGGCGCCAAACATTTGCGGTTCAAAGTCCATTTGTTCACAGAATTGCCGGACCAGTTCCTCGTCCGTGCGTGGGCTGCGGCAGGCCCAGGCAATGCGGTTTTCATGATCGAGCACCAGGCTGCCGGTACCCTCCAGAAACTTTCCTTCCGGGGCCTCTTCGTGCAGTTTCCACCATCGATTAACGTTGAAACGGCTCTTCAATTCATCGACCAGATCCAGTCTCACCTCGTTGCGACGCGAAGGGTTGGCCATTGGATAGGTAACGAGGATTCCGCCTTCGTGTGTGCTGATCCAGTTGTTGGGAAACACGGCATCGGTCTTGACTGGATCCGCGGAGTCATCCAGCACCAATACATCGATTCCGTTCTCGCGAAGCGTTTTCACCGTCTGGTCGAATTCCTGCAGTCCAAGCTGTGCGACCGACGCCGGATCCGAGTCAGACATTTGCTGTTGAAATGCGTTGCTCGCGGCTGTTTCCACGTTGAAGCCAAAATTGGCGGGTCGGATCATCAACAGACGGTTGGTCATCGCAGTCGAGCAAGTAAGAGCATATGCAGATTATCCGAAACTCTTGACAAGCAGGGACATTCCCTGACCGCCACCGACGCACAGTGTGACGATACCCCATGACTCGGGCTGGTGTTCGGACAACAGGCGGTCATGAGCCGTGATCAGCAAACGCAACCCGCTCGCGCCCAATGGATGGCCCACTGCCATGGCACCGCCCCATGTGTTGACGCGGTCAGCCGGAATGTTGAGTTCGTCCATGCAGGCCAGTACCTGAATGGCGAACGCTTCATTGATTTCGAATACCGAGATGTCGTCGACGCCGAGCCCGTTTCTGTCGAGCAATTGCCGGGTCGCCGGGACCGGACCCATGCCCATGAGTTCAGGTGGTACGTGGGCCACAACGGCATCGACAATTTCGACGCCTTGCTGCAGTCCATGCT
>JBPCVB010000019.1:0-6370 GCA_051010855.1 Pirellulaceae bacterium
AACTCAGCCGACAGGCGATGGCCGATCTGGAAAGTAACAACGCGCTGGTTGCCGTTTCCCATGCCACGCGCGATTTTCATATTGCCCAGGGGGTTTCGGCAACTCGTGTTCACGTGGTCTACAACGGCGTAGATCCGGAAAGCTTTAAACCGGGAATTGCCACTGGTTCGCTGCAACGCGAGTTGGGAATCCCGGCCACCAGCCGTTGCATATTGTTCACCGGACAAATCGGCCTGCGCAAAGGACTCGATACGTGGTTGCAAGCCGCGAAAATAATTGCTCGCACGAAACCCGACTGCCATTTTGTGGTGGTGGGCACACGTCAGTCGGGTAAGCAGGAGTCAATCGAGTACGAAGAACGACTGGTTAAACAATCACACAGCGGTGTGCTTGGCGGACGGGTGCATTGGCTGGGTGAACGAACGGACGTAGCCAGATTGATGCAGGAGTCGAGCATCCTGATGCATTGCGCTAACCAGGAGCCGCTGGGACGAGTCTTGCTGGAGGCATTTGCCAGCGGACTGCCGGCGGTTGCCACTAATGTCGGCGGCACGCCTGAAATATTCTCCGGTCCGGTTTTGTCCGATCTGCTATGCCCTCCAAAGGAACCTGGCACAGTTGCTGTCAAAGCAATCGAATTGCTGGAAGACAGCGGCCTGTATCGACAAGTGTCCGCGCAACAACGGGAAGTAGCGATTTGCAAATTCCCGGTGGATCGAAATGCGGCAACATTAACGGAAATTTACCATTCAATGACTTGAACCACCCAACGAAAACGCGGCTAATTGTTCCGATCCATGCTGACACCCGCCCGTTGAGACGAAATCTATTTCGTCGATTGAACTTTTTGCTGTCAGTTGCAAAAATTGAATAACTGCAATCACTTCCACGTCGCCTCCTCAATTGCCCACGTCTAACTGGAAAAACAATGTCCCTTGAATCGGGTGCCGAGTTTCTCGACTTGCTCGAAAAAAGCCGTCTGCTGGACGAAGCGACGCTGCAGGAACTCAGGCAAAAGTACGGGAAC
Source organism: Pirellulaceae bacterium (assembly GCA_051010855.1). Taxonomy (GTDB): domain Bacteria; phylum Planctomycetota; class Planctomycetia; order Pirellulales; family Pirellulaceae; genus CAJQPP01. The sequence continues at coordinate 1,028 of JBPCVB010000019.1, forward strand.
GTGGAAGACGCCCGGGCCCTCGCTCGAAAACTGGTCGATAAAAAAATTCTCACAGACTGGCAGTCCCGATATCTGTTGTCGGGTCGACATCGGCTGATGATCGGGCAATATCAGCTTCTTGAAAGGTTCTCGCGACAGACAATGGGCGACCGCTTTCTCGGACGTCACCGCCAACTGGATCGACAGGTCGATGTGTATCTGTTCCCGGCCGATGCAGCGGACAATCAGGAATTATTTAAAAAGTTCCTTGAGCAGGCTTCCCGCGTCGCCAACCTGGATCATCCCCACCTGTTTCACTTGTACGACATTGATCAGGAATCCGGGCGCTACTACATCGTGTTTGAACACGATGATGGCGACTCGCTAAAAAATGCACCGCGGGGAAGTTTCGATATCCGCAAAATTGCCGATGTCATGGAACAATCACTTGGCGCCATTCAGTACGCTCACAGTCACGGCATTTTGCATGGCAAGCTGGACGAGACACAAATTCGAGTCGACAACAAGGATCAGGCCTGCATACGGAACATCGGACTGGGCGACATGCTCGATCGATTGCACGAAGCACGTAACGAACAGGATGAATTCGCAGTGACCCCGCAGCCGTCAGACGATGCGGTCGCGCTGGGTAGAATTGGGCAGTACTTGCTGGAGCGACATGTCGGCGAGGGCCTGACCGATCAGGACAAGGAGTTGGGGCAACTGATGAAACGGCTGGCCTCGTGCCATGGTGAGGTTTCCAGCGCTTTGGAAGCGACCCGCAATTCGCTGCGTCAATGGATACAACAATACGACGCGGCCAACGTTCCGGCCAAACAGGGCGACAAACCGGTCCAGGCGACGACGACGCCAGCCAAGCCAATCACCAGGCAAGCTGCCCCGAAATCGCGGGCGTCCGCTTCCGCAAAGACTCAGAAAAATCGCACGCCTGCAATCGCTGCGCTGGCAGTGACATTGCTGTTGGCGCTCGTCGGCGGTGGCTACCTGGTCCTGGGCATGTTGGGTAACGGAGACGAGGATCAACAGGCCAGAACTGAATCCTCCACCGCGGACGCCAGCAAAAACGATGTAGGCAGCAAAAAGTCGACTCCATCTGACGACGCTCCCTCCTCCATCGATGACGCTGCACAACGGTTTGATTCAACAAACGACGCTTCGACTCCTTCGCCCCAGTCAGCTGATACGGCGGATCCGAAATCAGACAGCCTTGAAACCACGTCGGCAGAATCTGAAGTCGACTATGGCGAAACGCCTGCCGAAGCGGAATCGCGACCCGACAATGACCCGGTGGATCAGGAACCAGTCAGTCAGAAACCCGAAACAACGACGTCAGAACCTGCAAGCGACGTCAGTTTTCCCGGCGCAGAAGGACTGCCGCTGGTCGAATGGAGTAATGCTGAATCCATGGTGGGCAAGGAAGCTGTCGTCTTTGGCCAGATTCGCAGTGTCGGGCAATCAGGGCCCTTTCGCTTCATGAACTTTACAGCACGACGCAGTAAGAGCATTTCAATCGTCATCGATTCGCGGGAATATGACATATCTGCCGACCAGTTACGCAAGACATACGACGAGCAGAACATTCTGGTACGTGGCACCGTCGAAATGTATGAAAGAAATCAAACACCTCAAATTGTCGTCACGGGACCGGATCAGCTACGCTTGATCGATGAACTGCCGCAAGCAGGCCAAATGGTTTCATCCGGTAACAATAGCTCCGGTGCCGGAAGGGATGGCAATGCGGTTGCGCCGTCCGGCTCGGGCACCTTCGATCTGCTTGGCAATTCGCTCGCGGTGCCTTCGCTCGATCGAATCAATCCGAACTATGAGAAAACGCTACTTGGGAAACTTCAGATTGGCGACAGCCCGCTCGGTATGTTCCTGACCGTGCCCGATGAAGCGGCCTCACGGCCAGTGTCGTTTGAATTGCAACGTGACGAGGCCACCAAGAAACGCTGGGACGTCATTTATGCACCGTCCTCGCGCAATGATGCAGGGCCGGGCCAGACAGTGGGTCAGTTTCTGCTGGAAGGCGACGAATTGTACTTCCAGTGGCTGGAACGGGCCGAACTGGATGCCGCGGTCAACGCTCTGCGCAATTGCCTGGTCGAGCTAAAGACGCCGGATGTATCAAAAACTTTGATCCTGCGAGCCCCTGTGCAGCTACCGGCGATTGTCCTTGATTCGAAGAAACCCCAGTACCGTGAGCGGCTGGATATCCAAAACCTTCCGGTCGCTGAATCGATCAGTGTGCAAATTGTCGAACTGCCAAAAGAAGAATTCGAGGTTCAGGTCACCCAGGACAGCTACAATCTGAATGTTGACCAGCCGGAACTGTCCGTTTTCTTCAATACGATCGAAGAGCAAATGTTCTTCCGGCTTCACCATGCTGTGGATATTTCGGGAACGATCAAGCTGGAATCGGCATTGGAAATCAATTCGCCTGATGCGCCGCTTTACAATCGCGCTTCGTTACGCCGTCTCAACGACTTTGTTTATTCAGAACAGGCGCGGCTAAGTCAGTTGAATCAGGAAGCCCAGGCCTGGCAGGCACCGGACGGTCAAAAACGTGACCACAACCGCCGCAAAAAAGAGATTTCTGCGCAACTGGAAATCGTTAACGCGCAGGTGGAAGCGTTTGAGGCTGCGAAACCTGTGGTCGAACGATTGCTGGATCGCGAATTGCACTACCGTGTTTTCTTCACCGTCAACGGAATCGAGTTCGACCTAGCAGTCAGCGGTGCCGCCGCCGACACCGACGCTGACGATGCGGATGCCGAAAACTAAAAGATCAACTACGTCTGCAGCGACCTGGTTTCCGAAGCGATCGTCGGAGGATTCTTTTCCGGACCCTGGGTTTCAGGTACGGCATCGTTGTCGATGTCGAACCAGTCGGGGTTGAATTGCATGAATCCATGTTGACGCGGCAATTTTGATTTCTGGATCGCCAATCGAGTAGACAGCGCGACGACAGCATCAGCCAGGGCAATCTGGCTGTCGCAACGCGGCTTGACACCCGGGTCGTTTTGCCGAATGCACCAGGCCCAGTGCTCAATTTCCTCTCGATACCCGCGACTCACATTACCAGCTGCCGATTCCGCGGCCTGGGCAGGGGCCGGATCGCCGCTGGCCGACGTGTCCAGCACCGCAGCACCTGCGTCGCCCTTGACTCCCACCTTCATGCTGGAATTACCGTTGGGATACAGCATCGCTTCCTTTTCGCCGTCCAGATACAAGGTCGCTCGTGTGCCCATAACCCACTCGCCGTATCCGCCAAAGTTGTTGCCGTTGATTGACGAGTACGTGACGACAATTTTTTTGTTCCGGTCCTCGCCGTATCCTGGCACGGGATGAGTGGGGGAGGGGACCTGGTTGATCTTGTCGTAATAGCCGACCTCGAAATCGTAGTCATAGCCCTGACCGGGGTATTCCAGCATGCAATAGACGTGATCATCGGCATCGCGGTCGCCGGGAAACAAGTGCCGGCCACCCACGGCGTGCACCGTCATGGGATGAACGTGATGCCCCACTTTCCTGGACAACGCGGAAATGAAAATGCTGGCTGCATCCAGCTGATGACTACCCAGTTCGGCCATCAAGCCGCCACCGGTGCGATCCCACAATCGCCAGCGGACCAATTCCTCCAACGCACTGCGAACGCGTCCGTCCGGATACACGTTTTCGTTGTCGATGTAGCCGTGTCGGGCGGCATCGACTGTCTTGTCGTTGTCCCAGCTTTGCCACTGGGCAATTTTGTGCCTGAGGAGTCGCGAATCGGCCGGGGTGGCGCGAGGCAAGGCCTTGACCATCTTGTCAAGTTGTTCGCGAATCTTGTCGACCCGCATTCCGTCGCGGTTAAATTCGCCTCCCGGAATCGGCAGGGCCCACGAATCGGCGCCGGGCAAATTGTTGCGGTGCCACTGGGCGCGAATGTGGTGAATTTCGCCGAGTAAGCCCCATTGAATCATGTTGATGGCGTTGTCGTACAAAATGTTGTAATGACGCTGGTGTCCGACGGACAACTGTCGTTTTTCGCGTCGCGCCATGCGGGCCATCAACTTGCATTGGGCAATGTTGTGGGCCATCAATTTCTCGACGAGCACGTGCTTCCCTGCCGCCATGGCCTCTATCGCCACCTGGGCATGTAAATGCAGTGGCAGCGCGATGATCACACCCTCGATGGATTTGTCACGCAACACATCGCGATAGTCCGTGGTCACCGTCACGTGTTTGCGGGCCGCGTCTTCAGTGGGCCAACCGTAGACATTCAGCATTCCGGGACGCGCCTTCAAGGCATTGGGGCTGGCCCAGTCGCCGTGGAATGCACGATGAATACTTGAGGGGCGAATGTCACAAATCGCGGCCAGTTCCACGTAATCAGGATTGAGGGCGCCGATCAGCACGTTGCCTTCGTCACCTGTTCCGATCACTGCAATACGCACGGGACGATTGGGTCGGTGGTAGCCAAAATAAATGGCCCCCAGTCCAGCAGCTGCAGCGCCACCGGCAATCGTGGCCTTGAGAAAATCTCTCCGCTGTATTTGATCCATGGCGGTAACCGCCGAGTAGTAGTTCTCGCGCCCAATCTCGCGTTGTTCAGAACTCAGTTCCATGAGATCTAGTCTCCGGTTGCAGGAGTGGCGACTTTGGGTCGCCAAAGAAAATAGTCAAGTCCGCCGAAGCGTCCGGCTGCCGTTGCGAATAAAACGAACAATCCGGCGATTTCGACCCATTGATACCAGGTATTTTCGGATCCCATGACCCAAAACGGCTGCGTGGCCACAACGCCCAGCAATAAAGTGATCCCCGCGATGGCAGCTACCCGGGTAAACAGGCCAGCGACTAATAACAAACCTATGGCGGCATCGAACCACGGGAGAATAATATCGATCAGTTGTTGGGGGGACCAACGCAGGCTACCACCAAATGGAGCCGGTCTGGATCGCCAGGGCCTGGCCAATGGCAGACGTTCATCAGCGGGCAATTCCGGCTGGTGCAGGTTGTTGATACGCGATTCCAGTTCCGTCCAAATCGTTTCAATTTCCGTTAACCAGGCTGCGGCAGAATTGTCGCGGTCCCTGGCTATCGAGTTTATATGGTCATTCAATCCGGCAACCTCGCGAAACGTCTCGCCTCGTCGTTCACCGTCGCGACTGAATCCATTCAACCGATCCGCCTGACCAATCCAGACAAGAATGTCCTGCTGGTTTGCTGCGAGCCAGCGCTCCAGATATTTCTCTGATTCGGTGAGAATTGTACGGGCTTGCGGGGACTGTTGTTCGTCAAACCGGAAATTTCCATGAGCCTGATCCACGAAGTCGCGCCAAATGGCGATCGTGGTTTCCG
>JBPCVB010000020.1:0-4063 GCA_051010855.1 Pirellulaceae bacterium
ATAATGGTGTAGCGAGGGAACAGAAGCGCTATGTTTTTCTCAAAGTACCGGGAAATCCGTTGGCCAATCGCGCGTCGGGCAAGAACTCCGGCTATGAAACAGGTCAGTACGACAATTCCGATTGCGATCGCCAGCAAAAGTGCAATCCCACCTGGAGTCTTCAGGGGCACAAGTTCGTACAGCGCTTCGGCGATGGTCACAACGACTGGCACAAGCTGACCGATCAGCGCGCCGAGTACAATCAGTGGCAACAGAAAGAACAGTCCACCGAGGGCAGTGGTCTTCAGGAAGCCAAAATGTTTCCGTGCCTCTTTCATCGTGGTTTTGACCCCGCATCAATTTCAGAATTGCCTAAAGCTCGCGGATTGTATTGTAACGCGTAAGGGCAACTAACGGAGAGCGGGCGATGTCCTGCTGGGTTAGCTTGATCGCACTGGTCAACGTCATGTCTGGCGAAAAGCCTGGCCGCCTGAAAACGTCCTGCAAAAATACTTGAGGATAAGGCGATGCCTCGATCATGCGGGCTGCCAGCGCTGATTGATTGATGAAGGCCCTGGAGGGGCCATCACAGGCAGTATGCTGATGAATCCCGGAGCGCTCCCACCGAGCTGTTTTGTGACAGGTCGTCAAGAAAGGGTGCATGGTGTCACGACGGGTGAACGGGCCGATTCGCACATCTATTTACGGGCGGTAACTGGCTCGATCGTGATTTCCAGGTATATGTTTGACGGCCGTCCACGGCCATCGAAAACAATACTGACGACGGCCTGGAGGACCGTCTTAACACAGGATGTGGATGCATCGCTGCGAGGCACAGAATTTGCCACGCCACATACCGACGTATCCAGATCGCGAATCAACCCTTTTCCTACTTGGACAAATATTTATGAACGGGACTCCCTTTTTTACATTCGGCGAGTTTTGCGACGAACTGGGCCCTGCCAAAGTTATTCACATCTACGAGCCAAATTCCCGGTTGCAGGCAATCCTTGTGATTGACAATGTGGCGCGCGGACCGTCCGTAGGTGGCGTGCGCATGGCCGCTGACGTTTCTGTGGAGGAGGTTTTTCGTTTGGCGCGGGCCATGACGCTAAAAAACGCAGCTGCCGGTTTGCCCCATGGCGGTGGTAAATCGGGCATCATCGCGGATCCCAAGACCTGTGACAAACCAACATTGATCATTGAATTCGCCAAAGCGATTCGTGAGTTGGAAGACTACATTCCCGGCCCGGATATGGGTACTGACGAATCTTGCATGGCATTGATCCACGAGGAAATTGGTCGTGCCGTGGGATTGCCTCGAGAGCTGGGAGGGATTCCCCTGGACGAGATTGGCGCGACTGGTTTTGGCGTTGCGTCGTGTGCGGAAGTGGCTGCCGAATTCTGCGATCTGCAGCTTGCTGGTGCGAAAGTAGCGATTGAGGGGTTTGGCAACGTTGGCCGGCATGCTGCGCAATTCCTTGCAGAGCAGGGAACGATCCTGGTGGCCGCGAGCGACTCGCGCGGCACGGTCTACAGGGGGGAGGGAATGGATATCGACGAATTGATTTCGGTAAAAGCCAGCTCGGGCAGCGTCATCAACATGCCCGAGGGCCAAAGGCTGGATAATTCTGAAATCTTTGCTGTGGATTGCGATATCCTGGTTCCAGCCGCGCGACCGGATTGCATTCATGTTAATAACGCCCACAAGATAAAAGCCCAAATGATCCTGCAAGGTGCCAATATTCCCGCTACGCAAGAAGCAGAAACGATCCTGTTTGAGCGCGGCATCATTAACGTGCCTGATTTCATTTGCAACGCGGGAGGCGTGATTTGTGCAGCCGTGGAATATCGAGGCGGCACAGAATCGGAAGCATTTGAGGAGATCAACGAGCGAATCTCGCACAATACGCGTGAGGTGCTGACACGCAGCAAAAACGACAATATCGAGCCGCGCCGGGCTGCTAATGAAATGGCTTTGGAACGAGTCAGGACGGCCGCTCAACCTGCATAAGTCGAGGCTTGGGGTATCAATCGCGTTATTGGCTCCAAACTCCCGCGCCCCAATGTCCGAGACGGTCGAACACGCTCAAGTCGACTGACTGGTTTTGGCTAGCTGGAATTGGCGTCACGGTGGTACGGATCACACCGGTTGTGCAATATGAAATGGCCTCGAAAATGCCCGAAAAATTGGTGATTGCGGACGCGCCTCCCCGCCGCGCGGTCGCGGCATCGTTTATAATCAGGGCTGGATCCGGTGGTGGATGGAGCTGCCACGACTGACACCTCAACCACTGTGACTGGTTTCTTGTCCATTCGCACTGCAGGTGTTGTTGTACACCGATTTCCTGATGGCATCCCATCCCCGGAAGGGGCGGTTGCCAAAAGCCACTCACAGTCGCCTGCGATGGCGCGAGTTGTTTCGCGAATCACTCAGGTCATTGTTCACGTGGCACCGGCAGTATCCCCGACAAAAAACAACAAGCCGTTTGCTCGAAGCACTTGTCACGGCTTAATCCACCACGTCACCTTTTGAGTTTTCAGCCATGAACGACGTTGAAATTCCGGACGTATTGTCATTCCGCGGTTTTGTGCAGTCCATATTTCGTCACAAGCTCATTGTGCTACTGACCTTTGTCGTTGTGCTGGGTCTTGTCAGCGCCTACACCGTATTTCGCGGACGCGACTTCGAGTCGACATCGAAGTTGTTTATTCGCAAGGGCCGGGAAACGGTTTCGATCGACCCGATTGCCGAGGCGGCCACTGGACAGGTCATCAGTGTCACGGATACCCAGGACCGGGAAATCAATTCGGTCGTTTCCATCCTGATGAATCGCGACCTGCTCGAGCAGGTTGTCGATGATGTCGGTGTGGACACCATTCTGGACGGACTGAAAGACGGTCCGGAAAACGCGGATTCGCCGATCAAGTCTGCCCTGGTCGGAGCCCGCAGTTTTGTCGTCGAGTCGATGCGTGAAATGGGTCTGCTGGAAACATTGACGCGTCGCGAAGAAGCCATTGGCTCGTTGCGCGAGTCCCTGAAGGTCGATGCAACAGATCTTTCCGCAGTGGTAAAGGTTGCGGTAGTTGCAGATTCACCGAAGCTGGCCCAGTTGCTAAACAAAAAGGTCATTGATGCTTTCCGAACCTACCACGCTCGGGCCAACAGCTCGACTGGCTCGCTGGAGTTCTTTGACTCCCAGGCCAAGCGGCTTGAGGAACAGCTGAAGACGGCGTCCCGGAAACTGGCCGACAAAAAAATCGAATATGACGTTGTCTCACTCGATGTGAAAAAGGAGATGCTGGAACAAAAGATGCTATCTATTGACGATCTATTGATGCGGGCCGAGACTGGCCTGGCGGCTTCATCGTCGAAAATTACCGAGCTGGATCGACAGCTGGAACAGGAAGCATCCCTGGTTCAATCTTCCGCAGTCGAAGGAATGGCCAATACCGCCCGCGCAGCCATGCGTGACCGGCTGTTCGAGTTGCAGATTCTGGAGTCTGAGCGGCTGACGCGTTACTCGCCCGAACACCCCAAGGTGCGTGAAATTCGCGACCAAATTAAACAGGTTCAGTCCATCTTTGAAAATGAAGCCGAACAGGTTCAGGTGACGTCCAGCGTCAACGAGGTGCAGCAACAGCTGCGGATAAGCCTGCTAATTGAAAAAGCCACGGTTGCTTCGCTGAGTGCCCAAATCGACGCACTCAAGTCCCAACGTCAGGCACTGAAAGAGGAAATCGAAGCTCTCAACGCCTGCGAATTTGACCTAATTGAATTGCAGCGGCAAGTCGATGTGCTGGATATTAATTATCGACAGTATATCGAAAACCTTGAACAGGTCCGTATCGTTAAGGAACTGGAAGACCAGAGCATTTCCAATATCAACGTGGTGCAACAGCCATCGTTTGTGGAAACGCCCATTGGTCCAAACAACATGACGATGTATGCCATTGGTTTTATCATCGCCATCTGTGCCAGTTTTGGTGTAGCGGTACTTTGCGAACTTTACTGGCCATCCCGACTTCGGGATGTTGCTCCGGTTCAGGCCGCACCTGCCTCGGTCGCTCCCGCCCGCAATGG
>JBPCVB010000021.1:0-6582 GCA_051010855.1 Pirellulaceae bacterium
AATCACTGCAAAATGCTGTTGGGCCGGGTCCTGGTTGACCTGAAAAAACTTCAACGACTCAAGTTCACCGGGACAGGAGCGAGTGACAACCATGCTGGCGATCTGCTCGTTGTAGCAGGCGAACAGATTCGGTTGGGCAACGACAAATACGTTGTTTCCATATGCCTTTCCCAGTCCCACAAGTATCTTGCAGATGGCGGCCTGGTCGAGGGAAATATTGGTGTCGAATGGGAAGCAACTCACCAGGTCATTCAATGACATCGTGGCCTTGTGAAACGCCGCAGAAGACTTTTTGCCCTTCCGCCTTTGCTGGAGTGCTTTCTTACGCTCCCGATTGCGAAGGCGTTTCCCGGTTGATGCCTTCGATGTTCCGTCGCCCAGTAGTGCCAAGATCTCGTTGCGAACCTGATCGATCTCGAGGTCGAAACGCTTCAGAGCATTCGCAGCATTCGATTCCTGCTCCCGCATTAATCCCAGCAAGAGATGTTCGGTGCCCAAAAAACTATGATCGAGGTCATGCGATTCCTCCATGGCGTATTCAATGACCTTTTTGGCGCGGGGAGTCTGGGGCAATTTGCCCATGGTGATCATTTCCGGTCCTGACGTCATACTTGACTCGACATCCAGTCGCAATCGGCGCAAGTCGATGTTGAGGCGTTCCAGGACGTTGGCAGCGATGCCGCTTCCTTCCTTGATTATGGCCAGCAGCATGTGTTCCGTGCCGATGTACTCGTGGTTGTAGCGCTGGGCTTCCTGATTGGCTAGTTGCATGACTTTTCTGCATCGGTCCGTACATCTCTCGAACATGTCTTCCTCGATGGTGGTTTGGCGCCGATTGTGTTAGAGGCGCATCAGAGAGGGGAATAAGGCGGGAAACGAGCGCGTTTTGATTGCCTGATTTTGCGAGTCAAAACAGTATTCGAGCAGGTTGCCGAAAAGAAAGTCGCAATTCTGCCGCCCGACAATGCTACGGTGAACGGGCTATTTCACCACGAATTGATGTCGAGAATTGCAGTGGACACTTGAACATCCTATCCCCGTCGCATCGTTTGACAGCGCGTTGACTTTTGGCAACATCCGGTCGGGTCTTTGTGCGGACCCGACACCACATTGATACGTACGGGCCACAGCCTTAAAAAAAATGCCGTTTTGCCGAGGATTCCGCGGCTTCGTGACATAGGCTTGTTCACCAGGCCTCTTTTCCACCTAACCTGCACCATAAGCTGCCTGGCCACGAAAATCGCATTTCTATGGAGCAGGTATGCCACGCCAGTCGATCAACTCGTTCTTTTCGAACTCTGTTTCCAGCCGCCAAAAAAGCCAGCTGAGCTTCGAATCGCTTGAACAACGACGTTTGCTGACAACGACCGGATTTGATTCGCCGGGTGAGCTTCCGATTGAGCAAATTGCATCCGAGACTGCTCCGTTGCAACAGGATGGCATCTCATCCCTCGTCATTGATCGCAATGGTGAATTGCTCTCGGTCAAACTGAGCCTGGGAATTCTCGAATTGCACAACGGCGACGAGATTCGCGTGGCTGAGATCGGTTTTGATTCGGTGGAATCGAGTGGTGTGTTTGCCGCTGAAGGTTACGTCCACAAACTCCATGACGCCGACTCGCCAACAGTCATTGACTACGCCGATGGACGCTTTTCGGCTCGCGAGGCCAATGCAGATGCTACTGGCGGGGCCGGAACGATCGCCGGAATGAGCGATGCCTGGGTCGTGGAAACCGGATGGGACCGGTTAACAATCAACCTGATGCACTACACCGAAACGGGAGTCAGTGTGGCGGACCTGGTGGTCGTCAAACTGCAAGTCGGACAGCCGGATTTCGAGTTTGACACTGGCTCGCTCGACCGGATCGGTGAACAGCTCATTCGCGTTGGGGACGAGGTCGAGATTTCCGGAGCCTGGCACAACACACTGGAGGGCGTGTTCCACAACTACGCCGAAGTCGATGTCTATCACAGCTCAGACATGAATACCATCGTCTGGGCTGGATCCACGGCCGGCGCTGTCGGAGCCGACAACACGGTTTCCGGTGTGTTTACAAATCGCGTGACCGACGATGCCTTCTCCGAGCTGTGGACACCGGACCAGACTGGCGAATACGTGTTGAAATACTATCTGGACCCTGAAGGCGTCGTGGCGGAAGCGAACGAAGACAACAACGAGTACGAAGTCTCTGTGATCGTCGAAGCAAAACCCGCCCCGCAGGCCATTGCGGATAATTTTGACGCCGACCTGTCCCGACTTGATGTCCTGGCCAATGATGTCGGTGGTGACCCCCAACAGGAAATGTTTATCGAGGAGTTTTCCCAGCCCGAACATGGCACAGTCGTCCTGAATGAAGACGGCACGTTGGGCTACCAGGCCGATCCCCGGTTTTCCGGCATGGATCAGTTCAAGTACACGGTTCGCGAAGGTGACCAGGTCAGCGACGCGGCATTGGTAACGGTCGAGGTTGTTGATTCATTCCACGTTCCGGAAAATGTTGACACACTGGAAGACGCTCCATTTGAACTTGGTATCGAAACCAGCCATCCCGCAGTCATGATCATTGGAATTCCGGACGGCGCCGAAATCAATATTGGCAAACGAACTTCGTTCGGGGTCGGTGTCGTACTTGGCCACCAGCTGCCTGATTTGCAAATGACACCTCCGTCGAATTCCGACGTCGATTTCCAGTTGACGATTGTGCCGGTCACGCGGCAAGGTCTTGATCGTTCGCAGGCCCAGACCCTGAATGTCTCCATCACACCCGTCATCGATGGTGGTGAGCTGCACGTTGAGAATGTCGAAGTCGTAACGGGCAAGAAGGTCAATCTGCCAACTGATCTGACATTGATGGATCAGGATGGATCGGAAAACCACGTAGTCAAATTCAGCGGCGTACCCGAATTCATGAAACTATCGAAAGGTGAATTTGATGGCACGACATGGATGTTGCAGCCGTCCGATCTGGATGGACTGAGAATCCTCTCCAGCCGCGCCAACGATGTCTCTGACTGGGATCGCCATTCCAGGAAATACGTGCATAAGGCTTTTGAAATCGCCTGGGAATTGCAATCAATGGAAGCCGACAGTGAGGAAATTCGCTCGGTAAGCGGCAGCTTCGTTGTTGATGCCCTGCAGAAATACAAGAAATAGCTTTCTGAATGGCAGCACTGGGCCTGTCAGTCAGATGATGGCCCTCGCCCGCCCTGCCGGCACCGACTCCCAGAGGGAGAGGGAACAGATTTTGGAACGGAATCCACCGGGATTCGTCATAATGGCATCGATCGATCGAGTGCCTTGCCGGAGGATTATCTGTGAATGTTCCCTGCTGCCGACTTGATTCGGTGTTGCTCGTAGTTGTGCTGACGCTGGTCATGATACCCGGGTTATCCGCGACCGCCCAGCAACTGGGGATGAACGATGACGGCGAGTTTGATCCGACCATCGTGTGCACCAGGCATGGATACTTTTGGCATGGTCAGATGGTGACGTGGGACGAAATCGTCGACGCCTTGCGCGATCAACGCGACGAGGGGCCTGTCCAACCGCGATTTTGTCAAACCAACGGATTCCACGAAGAAGGAATGCACGAACAATTGTCACAACGGATCATGGAGGTGTACCGCGAGTTAATGGAACCGGCTGGGTTAAGCTACCAATCGATCTCGCCACGCGGCTGCCGTTATTGGGACAGCCTGCGTTCTTCGGATGATCTGGATCCTGCCGATGCCGATGTCACGGGGTTGGTTCTGCTCGATGGTCGACCCGCGGCGGGCACTCAAATCGTGGTTTTACCCACTGCTGAAGACCACGCGCGTCTGGCAGTGCAACTGGACGATGGCAAGCTGGCGGAGCCGCTTAACGAACATCAAACAACATGTGACGAACAGGGCCAATTTCGTTTCAAACCAATCGACGAAAAGTTCTTTTTGGCTGCCGTGCATCCAGAGGGTTTTGCAATGGTTGGCAGCAGTGTTAGTGACGCTTCCTGCGAGATCGAGTTGCAGCCCTGGGGAACATTGAGTGTCACGGCCGCTGACGACGCAGGCGAACTGGATGCTTCTTTTGTTTCGATGATCAGTATCGAAGGCGAGGAATTAAGCTTTTCGGTGCGGCACACGGAATTCGGCGAAGATCCTGTGGCAATTGCCTTGCCGCCCGGCACCGTCACGACTCGTTACTCAATTCAGGTTGAGGAATCACGAATCAGTGTCCCAGCCGTCTCATTCGAGTTGGGTGCCGGTGAAACGAAGGACGTTGTACTCGAAGGTCCTGATGAACAAGCTCGTGACAGGGCGGCAATAATGAGGGCATTATTGGAAGGGACGCGTGAATCCGAGCGTCGAGGGGGCGGTGGCAAGCGCTAGCGTTCGCTTTCAGCTAACGGGCTCTCCCGGAGCCGCAACTGGGCACGCCTCAGCCACCGCCGGGCAGGGGATCACACACGCCAGCGTCACTGACGGTTCCCGAGGAGGGACTGGAAATCACGCTCAGTTTCTTCGTCAACTGCTTGCTCTGGCAATCAGGACAATCCGGCTGTTTGTCTCCGAAAACGAGCAGTTCAAATTCTTTGTGGCAGTCGTTGCAGGTGTATTCGTAGAGTGGCATGTGACTGGCAACTTGTTTTTGCGGACAGGATTGTTTGCTATGTTCCATGATATCCCGCTGGTCGCAGTGGGAAAATCGCAACTGACCCGGGATGATCGATTTCATATGAAATCAAGAGTGCTGACACGGCAACAGGTTCGCCAATTCGATCAGATCGCGATTCATCGATTTGGCATTCACTCGCTGGTGTTGATGGAGAACGCCGCGCGTGGGGCCACTGACTTTTTGTGTGCGGAATCGGGCGGTCAAGCGGGCTCGGTGGTGATTTTTTGCGGTCCAGGCAACAACGGCGGCGACGGGCTCGTCATGGCACGGCATCTGCATCTGCGCGGGGCCAGTTCAAAAGTGATTTTGCTGGCCGATTCGGAAAAACTAACCCAGGATTCGGCGGCCAACTTACGAATATTGCAGCAGACCGCTGTACCGGTAACCGAGAGTCCCCGACCGGAATTCAACCAGCTGACCAGAATCCTGGAGGGAGCCGATTGGATTGTCGATGCGATCCTGGGGACGGGGGCGAGTTTGCCACTACGACCGCCACTTGACGAATTGTTGCCCGGACTCAACGATCACCCGGCACGCCGTATGGCAGTCGATATCCCCACCGGGCTGGATTGTGATACCGATCAGGCAAGCCCTGCGGCCTTTAACGCCGATTTTACGGCGACCTTTGTGGCCCTCAAACCGGTCATGTTAACACCGACTGGAAAACAGCTTTGTGGTGATATTAAGATAGTTGACATTGGGGCGCCACCCGAAACATTTGAATTCATCGACGGCGAAATATCGAAGGAGGCCTGACGCGGCATGCTAGTCACTCTGGGTCACATCGCACTTGGACTGTTTACGGCTTTTTTTGTCGGAACGCTGGTTGAATACGTCGTGCATCGGCTGATGCATGCCCGAGTCTTGCTTTACAAGATTCACGCACAACATCATCAGTTGGGTGAAGGGCAGGGCTGGCTGCTGGAATTCAAGGATTACTTTGTACCGTCGTTGCCGGTGCTGGTTGGTGGCGGCCTGCTATTCTATTTCCTGCTTTCACCTGCCGCAGGCATCAGTTTCGCAGTGGGATGTTTTCTGTACGCGTCCGCAGCGGCGTACGCACATCAGGTCCAGCACGAGAATCCGGACCTCTGCTTTTGGTTGCCAAGGCCCGTTCATCATCTGCACCACAATGGCAAGATGTGGCACCACAATTTCGGCATTCTTGTTGACTTCTGGGATCGCGTATTCGGCACTTACAAAAAGGTGGAATACGCCCGGGAACGCAAACGCTACCCCATCAGCAGCTACTTCCGTATCAAGTGGTTCTAGGTTCGGCCATTATTTGGGGCGGGACAGCCGGCGTTAGTTTTGCGAAGCCATTTTGCTGTCTGCCGTTCCGGCCGCTTCCACACCTGCCGGGTCTTTCCATTTCATCGCACGGCGTAGCGGTTCAATCCGCAGCACAATCTGGCCGTTCTGAAAAATACGCACCGTGCCACTGGATTCGCTGACGACGACGGCAATGGCCTTGGTATTCTTGCTGATCGCTGCACCCGCATAGTGACGGGTTCCCAGACCGGATGTCATGGTCAATTCAACCGGGTTGGTATCGATAATGCGGCAGGAGGCTTCGATCGTGCCGTCAGCGGACACCACGAAGGCCCCGTCCATCTGTGCGATTTCCTTGATGCTTTCGCGAACCCGATGATCGAACAGGCTACGGTGTTTGCGAGAGTAGCCCTTGACCGGGTCAAAACCCGCAGGCTGGCTTTGTTCCAGCACCTTGCGGTGATCGCCAACGATAAACATGGAGCCCACCGGCTTGCCCTCGCGGCCTTCCCGGCCGATCTCCACGGCCAAATCGACAACGACTTTGAGCGTGTCGAGCGGAACCTTGGTTTCCAGTCGCTGCAGGTCACGGGCGGTCAATCGCCCCAGCCGTTCATTCAGCTTGAACACGCTGATGGTATCCAGCGACTCCTGGT
>JBPCVB010000022.1:0-2540 GCA_051010855.1 Pirellulaceae bacterium
ATCGAACGCATGGACACACAGCAGAATCTGGCTTCGGTCAAGATCACGGGCGACCTGCCTACGCTGGTTGATTTGCTGCCGCGGGACGCGCGAACACGACGCCATGTATTGCGTGGCGTTGAATCGCGGGTGGGTCCGCTGCGTGGCGAACGCGTTTACTTTCCGCCACGGCAATTATGCGACCAGCTGGAAATGAAATGGGATGCCCTCCAACGGGCGATGCGAGAACTTAACAAGCTGGATTGTTTTGATTACGTACCGCCGTTTCGCGGCCGCGCCATTCATGTGCTGCGTCGCGAGCCTTTTTCGAAACTGGATATCGACTTTGGCGAACTGGAACGACGCAAACGAGAAGAATACCGTCGGCTGGAAAGTGTCATCGGTTACTGTGGATCGCGGATCTGCCGCCAGCTGGAAATACTTGAATACTTTGGCGATCCCGAACGGCAACCCTGCGGGCACTGCGATAACTGTCAGCGCAGCGGACCAAACGCTGCCGGCAAAACGTCGCTGCCAATTCGGGAAAATCAGGGCAGCGCCTATGCCATCCAGGTCACGCTCAGTGGCGTGGCCCGCACGCATGGCCGATTTGGCAAGACATTGGTGGCCCAGATGTTGTGCGGATCGGAAGCGAGAAAGCTCAAGCAACTGGGACTCGATCAGCTCAGTACATGGGGATTACTCAAGGCCCTAAATCAACAACAGGCGATTTCGTTGCTGGATGCCCTTATCAACGGTCGGCTGGTCGAACAGTCGGAACACCAGAAGTTCCGGCCGGTCGTCAGCATTACGGCCAACGGCAGTGATGTGATGCGCGGACAAGACTTGTCTCTGGCTCTGGGCGCGTTGCCGGACGATTTGCGTCGCATGCTGAATTTCCAATACAACGACCGCTCGCCCAATTCCGTTGAGGAGGAAGAGTCCAGTTCCTCTACGGAGGACTCCGCCGCCGTTGACAGCACGCCCACACCCTCCAGTCACGATGACACCGCCGGTACCGATGCTCAGGTGGATTTGCCTCCCATGGCTGTCCAGTTGAGACAGGATGCACCACATGATGAGGACGAAATACGGCCAGCCTGGTACTGGACGTGGAAGCTGTTTGAGATGGGCTTTGAAGCGCGCCAAGTCGCACAGATTCGCCAGATAACTCAATCTGAGTTGACAACCCACCTGCAAATTGCGGAAAACAATTCACTGGAGGTTTCCCCGCACTGGCAAGCAGATTTGCAACCCGCAGATCCGGACAACCAGTAATATTCAGCACATACGGTCGCCAGGTTGGGTGACCGGCCGAATATGCAATCGTCAAATCACAGGCGGCCCGATACAATAGGATGATCAA
This sequence comes from Pirellulaceae bacterium, assembly GCA_051010855.1. Classification (GTDB taxonomy): domain Bacteria; phylum Planctomycetota; class Planctomycetia; order Pirellulales; family Pirellulaceae; genus CAJQPP01. The sequence continues at coordinate 1,346 of JBPCVB010000022.1, forward strand.
CACCTTGTCGCGCAGTCGCGGACATCCAAGCGCGGGCCTGCCCGCATTCTCCGGTCGAGAACTGAATGTCTGAACCTTCGAAGCCTGAACCCGAATCCCAACCGTCGGACGATCGTCGAATCGTGCGCGGTATGAACATATGGGCGTTACTGTTGCTGGTCGCGGTTACGTTGTTTGCGATCAGCCTGTGGAACAGCTCGCGCTCGTCGACAATTAGTCTTGCCTATTTCAACAAGCTGATTGAAGGCAAGGATTACAAGGGCAACGCGATTCTGGACGGGGATGGCAAACCGCTGAAAGACTCCAACGTCCAGATGGTGGTGCTCAAGGAAACCGTTGCCGAGGGATCGTTTGTCATACCGCCACCTCCGGGTCCGCGAACGGATTCCGAAGGCAACCTCGTCGACCCTGACGAAAACAGCACTCTGAAGAAAACGTTCAGCGTCAATATTCCGCCGAGTGATTCGCCTGAGCGATCGCGGCTGATCGAACATCTGGAAGCCAATGGCGTTTATTACCAGCTGGCTCCACCGTCCAACTGGAACACCCTGCTGACGATCTTGTTCATCGGATTCATGCTGGGCCTGGTGGTGTTGATGTTCCTGACCATGCGTCGCGCCCAGAACCAGATGATGGGCGGTGGCTTTCTGTCGGGATTTTCACGCAGTCCCGCCAAACGGTATGAGCAAACCGATCAACCGATCACGTTCGAGGATGTTGCGGGCATTGAAAACGTCAAGGCGGACCTGCAGGAGATTGTCGAGTTCCTGCGTGATCCCGAGAAATTCCAAAAGCTGGGTGGCCGAGTGCCCAAAGGCGTTCTGTTAGTTGGGTCGCCGGGTACAGGCAAAACCCTGCTGGCTCGCGCCGTGGCCGGCGAAGCCGAAGTTCCGTACTACAGCGTTAACGGTTCCGAGTTTATTCAGATGTTCGTTGGCGTTGGCGCTTCGCGGGTTCGCGATCTGTTCAATACCGCCAAGGCCAATGCGCCGGCCATCATCTTTGTTGATGAGATCGATGCTGTGGGACGGCAACGTGGTGCCGGGCTGGGAGGCGGACACGATGAGCGCGAACAGACACTAAACCAGATCCTTGGCGAGATGGATGGCTTTTCCAAAACGGATTCCGTGATCGTCCTGGCAGCGACGAACCGGCCGGATATTCTCGATCCAGCCCTGTTGCGACCTGGACGCTT
>JBPCVB010000023.1:0-3158 GCA_051010855.1 Pirellulaceae bacterium
GTATTCGGGGGTCTGAAAACTGATTTGGATTCCGGCTTGGGCCCAAATCTCGTTGATGTATCCCTCGATGTCCGATTGCTGAAACGAATTGCCAAAGAATTCGGCCTGATTGGACCCGCCGGTGTTGGACAAAATCACCGGGTTAACGGTGACCTGTAGCGTAATTGCCATCGGCGGGTTCGTAATCAGGTCGGCCTGTGCGATTGAGGCAACGCAAAGACTGCCCATCAACAAAGTGGCAAAAGCGATGAAGCGAGTAGCTGCGAACATGGAATCGGCTCTGGTTGAAGTAGTTTTCAGCGGAAGGGAGACACAACCGACGGTATGATTTGCATCGGAATTGCCCACGCCTTGTGCCCAGTCGACAAGGCACAATCAGCAAAAAACTAGCTCAGGACTTTCACACGTGTGCTGAAAAAAAGGGTTGTCATCACCCAAACGAAAACAACCGCGACTCATAGCGTGTCGCGGTTGCGGTTGTGCGGGTTATACGAGGCTGCTTCCGGTACGACTTCTTACCAGGAGCTGCGGCGAGTGCGAACCTGATCGCGGACGCGAGTGCGATTGGGTCGTTCCACTCGCGGGCGGGTGCGAACCCGTGGGCGTACCTGGCGATTCTGCTGGTCCTGCCGGATTTGCTGGTTGATAGCCGAGCGGCTGATCATGCGGCTGATATTGGGACGGCAACCGGTCGACATCAGGCACACGGCCAGTAACAAAGCGATAACAGAAAAGCGTTTCATGGGTATCCTCGAAAGGGCTGGTTTTTGAAGGTTTCAGCCGTGGATTACCGTGGGCGGGAAAAAGCGGACAGGGATTCTTGAAAAAAGAACGCTCTGAAACCCGACGCGCCGGATGTGGAATTTTCTGCAGACTGGACAGGAATTGACCCGCAACGATTCAGGCGCGGCGGATGAAATCGGCGGCGAAACTGCGGACTTCCTTGCCATTGAGCACATGTACCATCCGCAACTGCTGCACCGTCGAGTCACTGAACTGACCCAGCGGAACGTGCACCAGAGCCTTTTTGTAATGTTTGGCGATCTGTCGCCAGGCCGGCCCGGGCGGCAACTTGCTGACCAGCGCAACATGCCGGCAGTCGCTGTAGAAACAGGCAGCGGCCAGTAGTCGTTCTTCCATCGTGGTCGCAAAGTCGAATTGAGGATTTGTCCAGATATCCGGGATCGCCACTGGCGGATACAAAAAGATGGCTCCTCCGTAGTTGGCCAGACAGATGCCGGGGCCGACCGGTTGCTCATGAAAGTCCGAGGCGAAAAACGCCAGCGTCGATTCGTCCTTGTGTTCGGCGAACCAGGTCGTACGCCAGGGGTAGTCGCGCGGGTCGGCCGGCGAATCGAACAGCATCACGGCAGCGTCCAGGTTTCCATTGTTGGGCGGCAACACCTTGACGTAGATATCGCCTTCGTACCAGTGCCGCAGCGTGTCGCGAATATCAATGCCGTCCTTGACGCTGGTGGTAAACTTTTCCGTTTTGGCCAGGTCGGCTCCCATAATCTGCCTGGCTCGATCGAACACGGCGCTGCGAAAGTTTTCGATCAATACATCCTCGGGTGGCCAACTGCACTGCGAATAGGGATTCCAGCGTTGTTTCCATTGCTGTCGATCTTTTTCATCGGGCCGCGGTGTCAGCTGAATATTGCTCCAGGTGACGGGCGGTCCGGCCAGGCGGTTTTTCATTAACAACACGTCGCCATCGGGAAAGGCTGCTTCATCGATGCCCATGCGAATCGAATCAAACGGTGAAACGCCGGCAAACGGATACTGCTTCGCTTCTTCCAGAACTTCCAGGGCGTAACCATCGCCTACGATCTGCTTGGCCGCCGTTACGATGGTGGTCAGGTCGGGCGTCAGCCGATGATCGATCAGGGTCAGATTGCGGATGTACTTGAGCATCTGCCGCAGCAAAAACGGTGTGACCTTTTTCGCGCGGCCCCTGAAGTTGGCCTTATAGTGCGCGCGGGCCGAAATCAACAGTCGCTTGACCCCGTCGATAGACAGGTTGTCGTCGGGGCCCAGTTCGGCGCGAGCTTGCTCATACAATCCGGTGATGTAAGGCAACTCGCCCAGCAAAAAATACAGCGTCTGTAGCTCGACGGACCACGCCCGGGCCTCGTCGACCAGATCGTGATCGTCGACTTGCAGCTGCCGATCGTGAAAGGCGGCGCGGACCCACGGCCAGTGCAACACACTGCACACAAACAGGATATTCTCGTAGTCGATCGATAGTTCCCGCAGCGTCCACGCCATGTAGTTGATGCGCTGGCGGACCTGTTCGTGTTGTGGCGGAGTGAGAAACGGCAGGATCGCGGCAGCAAACTGCGGCAAGGGAACTTTTTTCAACGCGTAAGCATCGGGCAGCACGGCGGTATCGGCTTGAAAGTTCGCCGTTTCCAGATCGACATAACGCCGTGGAATGTGCTCGCCGATCGCCGTACGCAACGCCGCAATGACAGGCTGGCAGGGATCGACTGGCACATAGCTGGCGGAGGGTTCGCCGTCGTCATCCGGGGATGCAAAGTTGGCCGTTTCGCGTTGCGTGACGATGCCGGCCATCGGCAGCTGGAGGATCGCCTGCTCCAGTGGTTGGGCAAATGAACCTGGCAGTGGTACCGCGAGACAATCAAAGTTGCCGGCCAGCATCGCATGTCGCACCGTCCATGCAAAATCGCCACTGCCGTGTACGACCGGCAATGCGGTAACCCGTGGTCCGATTTTGAGAATCTCGTGCAAGTCGGATGGCTGGCTCATTGGACCTGGTCGGTGGTTGCGGCAATTCTGCCAAACGGGACATCTCTATCCTATTGAATCAAACGCCGGCCAGCGGCAAAAACATGGCATGTTTGCCGTTGCCGGCAGCATGGAATCGAGCAAAACGGGCCATTCAAGCGACCGCAATAAATCAGGACCGTTTCGGTTGACGGGCTGCTATGCGGTCGATACTATGTCATACATAATATACCGGGGCAGCCGGGAATTATGAGATTCTGTTGAATAAGCGAGGAGCGATATGAAGCTGGAACGGGAAATGATGCGAGGCGCGGGACCCACCGCGGTCCTTCAATTGCTCTCCGACGGCGAAATGTACGGCTATGAGATTGTGGAAACGCTGTCCAGGCGTTCCCTAGGTGTCTTTGAGC
>JBPCVB010000024.1:0-6980 GCA_051010855.1 Pirellulaceae bacterium
CTGGATGGCGGAATGGGGCAAATGTTGCGTGGTCTGGGTAACGGGCAGTTCATTCCGTTGTCACCCCTGGAATCAGGAATCATTGTGACGGGACAGGGAGCGGCCGTTTCCGTGGTTGATTTCAACAGCGATCTGGCGCCCGATCTGGCGATGACCGTCAACGACGAACCGATGAGATCCTGGGTCAACAAATGCAAAACTACGCGGGTTCGACTGGCGATCCGTTTGAAAGGCGGCGTCGGTAATCGGGCGGCCATTGGAGGTCGAGTCGTGGCCCGGACACGGTCTGGTGTTGTACAGGCGATGGAAGTGCGGGCCGGTAGTGGTTACCTGTCCCAATCCACAACCAATCTGTTTCTGGCGAGTGACCCGGCCGATCCGGTTGAATCCGTGAGTATCACGTGGCCGGATGGATTTCGGCAACAACGGGCTGTTCAATCGGACGAGGATCGCGTCGTGGTGATTCAGCAATCCCACGGCACGAATCGGCAATAGTTTGTGGGTCGGTCGACTAGAACCAGCTGTCCATTAGCTCGGCCATAATCGCGTCAACCTTCTTAAGCTGCTCCCCGTTGATTTCCTGGGCGCCGTCAAACCAGGTTGACGTTACCTCGTCATATTTCCAGGCAAATTCAGGCCTGACGGTATCAGCATCCAGGCGGGCTCCAATCAGCTGGCCCTGGGACAAGGTCTGCTCCCCGTAACCGGGTTTACCAGGCTCTGGATTGACAATCTTATTGTCGCCGAGGCGAGGATTCTCGTTTTCGCCCTGGAGCAGCATCCATCGGTCACCGGCACGCAGCAGATCAAAGGAGGGGCGATTTTGACCGCTGAATGTCTGGTCGGGTCTCTGGCTTTCAGGTGCTCCTGGATCGATCACCGACGCTGAGCGGCCGCCAAAGCCCTGTGATTCAGGCGCAATGGCAAAAAAGCCCAATGCTTCCTTGTTGTGGGTTGTTTCCGGATCGCCCGATTGCTCTTCCTGCATCATGATGCCGAACATGGTGGAGTTGACATAATCCAGTCGAACCGAAACCGGATCGACTTCCTGGGCTGTTAGCGGGAAGGCAAACACCAGCGGCGTCGTTGAGAAGCTGTTCTGGAAGGTATGTTCGGACAGGTCACTTGTGGCCGGCTCAACGAAGCCGGCTTCAAATTGCATACCGTCCGAGTTTCCGGTACCGCGATCGATAGCAACCCAGTGTACGTCAGCTGCCGGGCCGGGCGTGCCATTTTCCTCGACCACGGCCCGCACCCCAAAGCCCTGAGCGTGGACTTCAACGGGTTGGGGCGCCAAAGCGTTGGCGTGATCGGCTTCCAGTTGCGTGATCAGGATCGGCGAAAACTGGAACCGATCCTCGAAGGACACCTTGCCATAATCGTCACTGACATTGGTTTCGTGTCCGGCTTCCACGACGGCTCCGTTGTCCAGCAAGTGGCGTCCGGATTCAAACACGATGAACCCGACGTTTTCTGTGGTGTGGGCGCCGTCCTGGTAGTCCCACTCCATCAGCTGCATTTCGAATCCGGTGCTGGTCACATTACGGATACGCGAGGTAACAGGATCGCCATCGATCATCGAAACCGGGGACAGAATGACCACCGGATCGATGAACTCACGGTCGAACAGGACAGTTTGCCATTCGGTTGTAATTCCGATGGCCTCACCCGTTTCAAACACGGCCGTTGGTGTATCGACCGTCAGCGTGTAGTCGTTCGTGTCACCGGTATAACCTGCGACCTGAATGTAATAAAGACCGTCTGTTTCCACAGCAAACGAAGCCGACTCGTTGTCGGTCGCCGAATCGCCGCGGGCAATTTCGGTTAACGTGTCATCGTAGACGTAGAAATCCAGATTGCCGTTGGCATTGATAAACGACAAGTCGACATGGGCGATCCCGGTTGCCTCGGCGTTGAAGCGGAAGAAGTCTTCATCCTCAGGTACGTGAATGGACAGGTCGGTGACGGTTGTCTGGCCCAAATCGCCCAGCTCCGTGGCTTGCGGGAACGCATCGTTCTGTTCGTAGCCGTCACCCGGGTTGTTGTCGATGCCGGTAAACATGATGCTCCAGGCACGCAAGGTGCCAGTATCTGCGCTATACCAGTCCGTAATTTCCACCGTCCATGTGCCCAACGCTGATTCACCGTTGAACGCGGACAGCGGACTATTGGGAACGTTTGAATGTTCGACGTTGAATGATCCGGTAAACGGAGCAGTGCCGTCGCCCAGGTTGGTCGGTGCCTGATCGTCAAGTACGGTGCCTGTAAAGTTGTCTTGGCTGCCCAGCAGACCACCACCACTTTCCCATTGGGAGGTAATGATTACGGCCGTGGTACCAGCGGGCGAAGTGAGTTCGAAGTGCAGGTCACCCAGCCAGGTATGATCGAGGTCATCGAAGATCAGATTGAGATCGCTGAGCGTGATATCTGGGCCTTCCAGCGTGCTGATCGCCGGCGCACCGGGTGAATTGGATCCAGCGCCATCAGGAATCACGACCGGAACATCAGTGCTGGATACCGTTGACGTGACGATATTGCCCGGGCCATCAAAATCGAGTTCGTAACCGTTGGTGTCAGCGCCCACGCCGTCGACCTGCAGGAAGAAGGTTTCACCGGCCAGTACCGAAAAGTTCAGGACTTCCAGGTCGTCCAGCGATGTGCCGCTGGTTACCAGGTTTTCGTTGGCGTCATATATGAAGGCATCCAGGTTGCCGAGGTTGTGAGTGAATTCGACCGTTATCTCAAAATCGCCGTCTTCCAGCGCTGTGAACTGATAGAAGTCGGTATCCGTATCCGTGTGGATCGAGATCGCAGCTTCCTGACGCTGGGCCACGATGCCGAGGTTGGTAGCAGCCACAAAGGTGTTGTTCGGTTCCCAGCGGTCGCCGTTGTCGCCCGGTCCCCCCACGATATCGACCTGAATCGTGGTGACGTTGTTGGTTTCATCGGACTCGAGGATCTGGTCATCCGGATCAACGACGACTTCCAGCCAGTAGGAACCGTCCGCAATGCCGGAGATGTTGATCCACTGATCCGACAGGTAGCGACCGTAGACATCCGACCAGCCGGCAGTCACGCCCTGCACCTGACCGCAGCCACCGTACTCGCTGGGGCCGGCGTTGGGATCATACCTGGCAATATCGATCAGGCAAAAACTGATTTTGCCACCGCTTGCCACAATGTCACCCACGCCACCTTCGGGAGTAATTTCGCGCAAATTGTAAATGGCGTAGCCATCAAAGTGGATATGCCCGTGGCCGGGGTGGTAGGTAAACTCACCAGCCAAATGGTCCGTGTAGCCACCTTGATCATCAAAGACCCGCTGCCAAACTTCCTGGTTTCCGTTTTGCGTTTCGTTGCCTCCACGAAGTTCCAGGTTGCCGTCACCCTGGTTGGCAAACGCCGTGGAGAAACGCAGCAGGTCCCCTTCGATCACGTAATCATGCAGATAGCCGTTGGACTCACTGGCCCATGCAAACATGTCCGGATAGACCGGGGCGAGCATATTGAGAGGCTCAAGAGCCTCCATTTCCAGCTGTCCAGCGTGCGGTTGGTTGCGTCGGGATGCGGCGGTATCGCGAACTCGGTAACTCATGGTGTCTCCGGAGAAGCTGTTTACAAGACTACGCAGCGAGACCCAATATCGATAAAACGCCGCTAAAATCAAGCTGGATGGCGAGGTTTTGGGTCCTGTTCCGCCATATTCGCGGCTCTGCGGCACTGCAGTTTCATGGTTGGATGCCATTCGCCGGTCGGCAACGTCCTGGATCGGCTGAATCCGGGTCCGTCAGTCCGGAAGCAGTCCGCCGAACGCCAGCCCGCACAATCCGCAGTAATCGCCAAATCAGTCGCTCAAATCGCGACTGGCCGATACGCCTGCATCCTGACCAGCGGCGCGTCGATATAAAATAGGAACTCTTGAACCACTGAGTCCTGGCAGCCCGAATTATTGTCTGAATCAACTACTGCGAATCCGACGGCCACGAACCCGGCGTCCCGGCCCGAGGCGTCACACGAAGTGACGGTTTACACCTCCGAGTCGCCATTGGCCCAACCGCGTCAACTGGTTGCGGACATTGCGCGCGATCTGTGGGCAGGACGCGCACTGGCCTGGCGGATGTTTGTGCGCAACCTGCGTGGGCTGTACCGTCAGACTTTCCTGGGATTGTTCTGGGCGTTCCTGCCGCCGCTGGCCAATGCCGCCGTGTGGATCATCCTGCGTAATTCCGGCGCGATTGATCTGGCCGGCGACATGCAGGTCAGCTATGCCGTCTATGTCGTTACCGGCATGGTGGTCTGGCAGAGTTTTGTCGAAGCCTTATTGGCCCCATTGCAGGCGGTGCAGGCCAACCGCAACCTTCTCAGCAAACTAAAGTTTCCGCGCGAGTCGGTCTTGCTGGTGCGATTGCTGGAAGTCTTGTTTAATCTGGGTATTCGCCTGATCGTATTGCTCCCGATGTTGTTCTTTCTCGGGCCAGGAATATCAGGAAACACCTTCCTGGCACTCATACCGATTTTGTTCCTGATCATGCTGGGGTTCGGCATCGGGCTTTTTCTGATGCCTTTCGGCATGTTGTATCACGACGTGTCCCGCTTTTTGATGGTCGTGACTCCTGTTTGGATGATTGTTACACCGATCGTTTATGCACCGCCGAAAAACTGGGCCACCAATCCACTCAACTTTTTGAATCCGCCCAGCCCGCTGTTGTCTGCGGCCCGGGACCTGATGGTCTTTAATACGACCGATCAGTGGTTGGCGGCGGGCATTTATTCAGCAATCGCCGTACCGCTGGTGCTGGTTGGTCTGGTGTTTTATCGATTGTCGATTCCGATTCTGGTCGAAAGGATTTCCACGTAGTTCCAATACAAACGCGGCTGAAAGCCACGCTACGACAAACGGCGGCTGGAAGCCACCGCTACGAATTAACTCATGAGCCCTCATCAACCTGTCGTCGAAGTTCGCAATGTTTCGAAGAAGTACTGTCGAAACCTCAAGAGATCGTTGCGTTATGGCGTGGCCGACCTGTTCGCCGAAATGACAGCCCGCAATGGCAACTGGCGTGCAAACCTGCGTAAGGGTGAGTTCTTTGCGGTCAACCAGGCCGACTTTGACGTGCGCCCGGGTGAATGCATAGCTTTGCTGGGGCCCAACGGTGCAGGCAAAAGCACCTTGCTGAAAATGATTGCCGGTTTGTTCAAGCCGGATATTGGCAACATCACCATTCGCGGCCGACTCGGTGCGTTGATCGAACTGGGTACGGGCTTCAATACAATTCTTTCAGGGCGCGAGAATGTCTACGTCAACGGCGCGATTCTCGGACTCACGAAACAGGAAATTGACGGGCAATTCGATTCGATCGTCGAGTTTGCCGAGCTGGCTCATGTAATCGATGATCCGGTGCGGACCTACAGTACCGGAATGAGACTGCGACTGGGATTTGCCGTGGCCACCCACCTGAACCCGCAAATACTGCTGGTCGACGAAGTACTGGCGGTCGGTGACGTGGGCTTTCGCATGAAATGCTTCAACCATATTCACAAGCTGGTTGAATCAGGAATGGCACTCATCATCGTGTCGCATGCGGTGGGTCAGCTGAATCGTGTCGCCACCCGGTCCATCGTGATGCACAAGCATCACGTGATTTTTGACGGCGATTTTGTTGAAGGCGCGGCTCTGTACGAAAAGGTCCAGCTGGAAGCCAAACCGGATGTTCTCCAGGAACGCGGTGATGAGCGATGTCTGATCCAGTCCATTGAGATCGAACCGTCGCCACGCGGCTATCAGCATTTTGCCACCGGTGATTCGGTCAGTGCCCGCATCACGATCCAGGGTCGGGAATCGGTTTCCGGTGCAAGGCTGCGAGTCTCCGTCGAATCGGCGCGGACCGGCGTCCTCGGCGGATTCGCCACACCGTTGCAGGATTTTCAGTTTGACATTCGCCCCGGCCCCAACGTCATTCGCGTCACCTTGCCGAACATCCCGCTGTTGATGGGCGCGTACACACTGAATGCGACCGTGTTTGGCCCCGGTCGCGAGGATTTGATTCACCGCCGCAAACCAGGCACGACGTTTGAGATAACCGAACCACGCTCCGCCAGTTTCGGCATGGGAGAAGATGGTGTCGTCAGATTCGAGCACCACTGGGAATTGATTGAGTAACGAGACACAATAGCCCGACACGCCAGCGAGGATCGTTAGAGCACCCTCGCTGGCGTATCGGGCTGTTGTAAATGGACAGGCGGATAAAACATGGATCTTGCACTCAAGCACAAAACCGTCTTTCTCAGTGGTGCCAGTGGCGGAATCGGCCAGGCCATTGCGCAGCAACTGGCTGCCGAAGGTGCCAATGTAGTGGTGCACTTTCATCGCAATCGTGAGTCCGCCGACAAGATCGTCGCAGCAATTGGGGCGGACCAGTCCCTGGCGGTTGGTGGCAATCTGTCGGACGAAGCCACTGTAGCGAGTGCCTTTGCGACCACCAGCGAGCGTTTTGGACCAATCGATATCCTCGTTGCCTGCGCAGGCGTGTGGCCACCCGAACACACACCCATTCACGATATGACTCTCACCCAGTGGAATACGACACTGGATAACAACCTGACTTCTACGTTTCTGTGTTGCCGTGCGTTTATCAAACAGGCAGTCGAGCATGATCTGCAAGACCCGGCGATTGTCCTGATCGGTTCGACGGCAGCTGTGTTCGGCGAGGCCGGGCATGGCGACTATGCCGCATCCAAAAGCGGTTTGACCTATGGCCTGATGCTGACGCTTAAAAACGAAATTTCCCGCGTCGCGTCGTGTGGCCGGGTCAATACCGTTTGCCCGGGCTGGACCGTGACACCGATGGCCGAAAAATTCACCGATGACGGCGATTCGATCAAGCAGGCATTGTCGACGATTGCCTTGCGAAAAGTCGCCTCGGCCGACGATATCGCTCATGCCGTTCTGTTTCTTTCCTCGGCGCGCGTGGCCGGTCACA
>JBPCVB010000025.1:0-4341 GCA_051010855.1 Pirellulaceae bacterium
TCAAAGAACGACATCATCTGGGTGATGCGAGGCAATCGCGTACTTCGAGGGTCCCAGGCTGTACTGACTTCATCTTCGCCGCGGTCGCCCAGGCGGGTGAAATGACCGGCGATCGTCTTCTCACGCAAATCATCTTCGACCACGATCGTCTCGCCGGGTTCCAGCGGGCGGTCCTCAAGTTGATAAACCCAATCGCCATACAGGATCACGCAATCATAAAGCGGTTTGTCCAATGGATTGGTGACAGTTCCCAGCAATGCATCACTGTTGGAGCTTTGCCTTAAGGCGTGTTGAGGTTTTTCCTGCAACTGACCGTGCCACGCTGCATGCAACGTTTTGGTCGATGCGTTCTGCATGGGAATCGCACTCAGGCTCGCACCCTGTGGATAAACGAGGGATTCGTATTGGCGTCGATATAATCCCAGATCTGACCGGGATTGCATGGAACCCATGCCGCGACCCGGCAATCCCTGCCACGACAGCCAGCCTTCATCCAGTTTGCCAAATAGACTGTTTTCCCTTGGCAGTTGTACGTCGTAGGTCTCTGTGCCGGGACTGTAAATGTGTGCCCACAAATTGCCGCGAACGGTATCGGTGATGGTGTCCACATCGACAATCTCCACCTGGTTGACTTCCGTCTCCGATGATTTCAACTGCGAGGCCAACAACCAGGCCAGCCCGCAAAACGCCAGGCAAATCAGGGAAAAGGTCACCCACGTCATTTCCATGCGGCCGGTGACCTTCTTCAGGAAGAAAAAATCACCTGGGCCAATTGCCAGGATGAACAAGCCCACCAGCAACGCGACCAGCGTAAAGGTGATAAAGGAGACCCGTTTGTACTGATCCATACCAGCACGTAGTTGCCCCGCAATGTCAGTGAAACCGATATGGGAAACGCGACCGGTTTGGGCCTGCGTGGAATCTGTGGGTTCACCACCTGTATCTTCCATCGCCAACGTCATTAATCCGCGTCGACCTTCCCAGCTGAGAAATGGCTCGGCGGTGACGTCCAGGCTAATAAATGTGATTTTTCCAAACCCGTGCATCCAGTGCATGATCAGCGGATGCTCTCCTGCCCTGCCCTCCAATCGACGATCGGGACCCGGCTCGATAACTGTCACCGGGAGTGCAGGACCGCCCGACGAAACCAGCTGGTCATTGATTTTTGTAAACAACTCGATCGATCCCGTATCTGCGATCGTGATGTTACGCTGAAAACTCCCAGGCGAAAGTTCACCCAGCACGCCCCGGTTAAACGACTCGTCAAAACCTGATCCTCCGGTGATGATCAATCGGCCACCCATGCTGACCCATTTCTCGATCGCTTTATGCTGTGCCAGGTTCGGTACTCGACCCGTGCGAATAATCACCATCGTCCGCACCGAGTCATAACCGATCCAGCTGGTCGGAAGATGACTGAGGCGGTAGATAACTGCAGTTTCATCAGAAAGGTGACGATCGAATTCCGGTATCACGTCATCTTTTGACGTTTTGTCGCCAGATGAACCTAACGGAAACAGTGTCAGTCGAGTGGTGCCTGGCAGAAAGCTATGTGTTTCCCGCAACTCATCCAATGAGAACCGCCGACTGGTCACCTGGTCGCCACCCGCTCCGATCAGACGGACCGAAATGCCTGCGGCACGCCCCATGCGAATAAGCCCGGTAAGCTGTTTGAACTGCGTCACCGGGTGTTCGTCGACGTGATACGATTGGTTGTACTGAATCGGTACCGCGTCCCCGTCCAGTGTTTCCATTTGCAGGGTGACGTTGTCGGTGGGAGTAGCCGCCGATACCTCTATGGTGAACGGAACCCACTTGCCCAACACCACTTTTCCGTCAAAACCGACATCGATGCTTTCAACAACGGAATTCTGCCAGGCCTGCACCGGGGCTGGAGCAAAAATCGCAGCGGCACAGCCTGCCAAAATGGAAATCCGAACGATCTTCCAGGCAACAGCAACAGGGCGTAGTTGGCAAGGAGAGACGTTCATGCGGGAATGGGTTGGTTGACAGAAAACGACCAATTTCGAAGTAACAAGCATAATCCAAGGGCGCAAACTGGCCTATGGGCAGGATACCGTCGTTTTCTACGCAGACGCCAGTTCAACCGTTCAAGTGAATCAATTCACGGAGGGACAAATACGCTGGTCGCGTGTTCGGCAACTCATCAGGGCTTCTCCTTGTCCGGACAATCACAGCGGAACTTGCCACAGCCTGGACATCCGGTTCCGTATTTGGCAGCCACTGCCTGATTCAAGTCGATCCCGGCCACGTTGGCGATCGTGACCAGCCAGGCCAATACATCGGCGAACTCCTCCGCCAGATTTTCACGGTCATCGGAACGCAACGCCGACGCCAGCTCGCCAACCTCCTCCATCAGCCACATGAAGGTTCCGGAAACGCCACGCGCCACATCCTTCTCCAGATACATGTCGCTGATTAATTGCTGAAAGTCACCGATCGAAATATCCACCGGCTCGCTTTCGTTGGCGGTTGTATTCATCAGGTTGCTCGTGGTTTAATCGTGAGACCGAATCACCCGGCGTGTCGGGCTGATGTTTTGTAGCCGAATTTGCCGCAGGAAAAAGCCCCCGCATGAGTCAGCTGTACAAGGTTTGCAACGTCGATGAGATCCCTGACGGCAAGGGTTACAGCTACGAAGTCAACGACGAGATCGTGGCCGTGTTTCACGTCGAGGGGCTGTTCTACGCCATCGACGACGCCTGTCCGCATATGGGGGCCAGTCTTTCAGCAGGCTATCTGGACGGTTGCATCGTGGCCTGTCCGCTACATGCCTGGCGGTTCGACGTGCGTGATGGGACGTGGTGTGACAACCCGCGAGTGGCCACGGATTCGTACCCCGTGACGGTCAAGAACGGCGAAGTCTTTGTTTCGTTTGAGCAACAAGAAGACACCGCGAAGCAGGCGTGATGCCAATCGGGCTTCACTTTCGCTCGACCGTCATCTTCACCGAACTGTCTACCGTCGACATCACCTCCATGTCGCGGTAACGCGTTCGGGTTTTCAGCATGGTGGTCGAGTTGCTGGACGTGCAATTGCCAGACTCGGTGTCAAACGAAATCGTCCCTGATGATTCCTGATCGGCCAGTTCGATGTTTTCGAATTCCAGTTCCGGAGGTCGCTGGCCAGTGTCCTCGATCAAAGCCAACGTGCCGGTGAACTGAATTTTCAAAGGGTTCTTGTCGGCATCGGCGATCGAATACTTCGTCGTCAGATTGAATTTTTGTGGTGTTCCAATCCGGAACTCGCGTTTCGTTTCCCAGGAATTACCCGCATCGGGTTCGGGAAGTTGCATCCCGGCCTGTACAAACAGTTCGCGAATCGAATCTTCCTCGAACATTCGTCGACCCTGAATCGAACCTGGCATCTGTCGCAATGATTCCAGCGTTTCTTCAGGAACCTCGACTCCAGTAATTTCGCCACGGCTGGTGATCGTAACGTGGATTGGCTGATTGATGATGCATGAGAAACTGCTGGCCATCCGCCTGGCATCACCCTTATGTTTTTCGTTGGCCGAATCGTAATTGACTGTCCTCGGGCCATCCGCGCCGGGCATGGTCAATTCTGCCACGATCCGTGTGATCGTTTGTCGAACCACTGCGGCGTCACTATCAACGCGGTCTACGACCCAGTCGATTTCCATCGTCATTTGATTGTTTTGGTCGACCACCCGGCGATCGACCACAGTCTTTACGGTCGTGTCTTGCTGGATGTTGATGACAAATGAGTCGCCTTTGGCAAACTTCCACGCCAGAGACTGGGCGGCACAGGGAATGGTCAGCGTGGTGGCCAATACCGATGCGACCAGGGTGATCAACAACAAGGTCCTGGATGAATTCGACACAATTTTTCTCCCGCAGTAGCCCCTGCGTCGTCAATGTAGAGTCTCTTTGAGAATCCTGATTACAAATTATGGGTTTGACCCGGTTCCAAAACCACCGGCGTGGAACTGGTCGATGACCTGATACGTTCGGCCCAGGCATTGGCATCCTGTTCGATCGGTGGCCATGTGTTGTAATGCGTTGGCAAAACCTGGTTGGCGTTAATTAAACTGGCCGCTGCGACCGAGTCCTCCGGGCCCATTGTGAACAGGTCACCGATTGGCAGGACTGCCAGGTTGATCCCCATTTGGCCGATCAGCTGCATGTCGCTGAACAACGCGGTATCGCAAGCGAAATAGACCTTCACTTCGTCAACCGTCAGTACAAAGCCAGCCGGTTCGCCACCATAGGAACCATCCGGCAGCGCCGAACTATGAATGGCTGGCACCATTTTGGCACTGCCCCAGGGCAAATCGATCTGGCCGCCGATGTTCATTCC
>JBPCVB010000026.1:0-3975 GCA_051010855.1 Pirellulaceae bacterium
ATGTCAGCCGGGTCAATGGCCAGGACCTGTTTGGCGCCCAGTTCAAGCAATCGCTGGCAGCTGCCACCGGGCGCGCTACCTATTTCGGCGCAAACTTCATCCCTCGAAATCGTAATGCCCGACCAGGCAATCGCTTCAGCTGTTTTTAGCCACGCTCGGCTAATCAAACGTTGCGGCGTCCGTAGTAGCGGGATACCGCCGGGCCAGCGTTGCGCAGTTGCACCAGCGACATGGTTGCCCAGCCACCATTGTCCGTTGTCAATACGAATGACATCCAGAACATGCGCATCGGGCTCTGTCATTTGGTTGACTGGTAAAGGATCATCGCCAATGTGACCCGCCGCCTCGCTCAACGCATCGACGTCTGATTGCGCGTCCTGATCCAGTCGCTTTGGATCACTTGTCCAGGCCCGATGCCAGATATGAACGTGCTGAATCTGTTTGTTGTCTGCCAACCACGCCGCAAGATGGCCGGCGGCATCTTCAATGGTGCCGGCCGCAAACCCGCCTTCTGACCAGCCGAAGGTGCGCCCAAACGTTAGCGCGAGATTGAATCGCGGCGGCAGAGGCGTCGCCGGCTTCCAGGTCAGAAATCCAGGCCGTGAGAAAGCCAGCGCCAGTTCAGGGAGTCGTGCAGCAATTTCCTTTTTGCAAATCTGCTGGCTGGCGGGCTGGCATGCTACAAAAATGAACTGGTGGTCCGCGGGCGATACGGATTCTGAATCAATGGCTGCAGAATCGGTCATCAATCGCCGCTCGCGAAACTCTATTCAGACGGGTTGTCGGGCGAGGGATTGGTACCGGGTTGCTCAGAGGCCTTGTTCTTCAGGCGGTGGTATTCACGAGCCAGTTCCTGAGCCGCTTCACTGTTTTGGTTTTGATGTGTGCGCGCGACCTGGCTAACGGCAAGAAAGTCGAATGACGCGAGCACGAAGATCATCACGACAAGCACCAGCATACAGCTCACCAGAATCGTGAATCCGATCGGCCGGTCCCTCCAGAACTCCATGAAGTGCAGGAGCATCAGAATAAATCCCAGCACGGTAATGCACGTGCTGGTCAAGGTGCGGCGTCGCAATTGCGACCACAGATATTTCTTTTGCACCATATCATCGCTGGCATCGGTCATTTTTCGCCAAACGTGCAAATGACGCAGTATCAGAACGATACCGGCGACAAAGGTTGTTGCTCCGACCAGCAGTATCATCAGGGTTGGCTCCTGATTATTCGCAGCCACGCCAAAACAACTTTGGCTACCTTGCCGAGCGACTCTGCCGAACATTTGTCCGGCGTATCGGCTTCGGTATGCCAGTAGATATTTTCGCGACCGACAGGATAGTCAAAATCGATGATGTCGCACGTCGGGATTCCGGCAATGTTCATCAAGGGGAGGTGATCGTCGCGGATTTCGTAGCGGGTGCGCGGGATGAATTCCGTCACGCCCTGCCGTTCAGCAACATCCCAAATCTGCTTGGTGATCTGCCGGGCCTGACGCCAACTGTTTTTTTCCAGATACAGTGTCAAATCCTTGTCACCAATCATATCGACAAGGACTCCAGCCGAATAGCGAGGCGTGTCCAGGTTTCGCTTGTATTCCTGAGCAAAAAACGTCGAGCCCAAAAAAAGCGGGTCGCGCCGGGCCTGATAAACGAACTCTTCGCCATCAAAGAACACAAAGTCCACGCCATACTCGGATTCCAGCGATGGCATATACCGGCCCAGTTCACATAACATGCCTACGCCGCTGGCTCCGTCATTGGCGCCCAGAAACACGCCTTGCGGATTTGTTTTGTCGCGATCGGGAAATGGTCGAGTATCGAAATGGCAACACACCAGAACACGCAAGCGACGTTCGGGGTGCCAGCGCACGATAACGTTGTTTAGCTGCACGGGCGTCTGATTGACAGGGTGGCGCACCTCGAACGGCTGCATGATCACCGTTGCGCCGAGACTCTGAAAATACGACTGAAGAAACTGCTGCTGCAGTTGCATACCAGGAGAGGTACTGACACGGGGACCCAAATCGCAAATTTGTTGCAGGACCGCGTAGGCCAATTCGCCATCTGGAATTTCTGGCGGTTCGTCTGTTAGTAACTCAATGCCATTTTCGGTCACCCGATACTGCTCGCTGGTGTATTGGGCTGACGCTACGGAATGCCAGACCACCAGACAAATCATGGTCGGCACAAGGCCCTGACAAACGATGCGGACCACCAGGTGGTGACAAAAAGAGATCATTCCAGCCATGCTATCATTCCCTTCGAAATCCTGTTCCTTCCGAATCATACCGAATTGGCTCTGCTGGCTATAGATAAATCGAATGGTCGGGGTGCTTTGATGGCGAATTTGGCTTGCCGCCAGACCCGATAATCCGGTATTTTCGCGGCCTTCAGCCATGTCCGGGGCTGTTGTGGGATCCTCGAAAATAACTCCCCATTCACAAGGATGTGAAATGATCGATGTTCAGGAAATCAGCCGTTTGCATCAACGAACCGTCGCCGCGTGGCATGAGCAGGAAATCAGTGATCCGTACTCGGGGTTGCTGTCCATTGTTTGTCAGCAGCACAGTTTTAATTTCCGATTGTGGCATCAGGAAGACATCGCCCGCAGCACCGTCGCTGACGACTCGATCATCGCGGATGTGAAACGAAAGATTGACAAGTTCAATCAGCAACGCAACGACTGGATCGAAAAAATCGACGATTGCCTGACCAGGTTGATCCACGAACGCGGCGTGCAGACAGAATCTGCCGCACCCATCAATACGGAAACGCCGGGCAGCGTCATCGACCGGTTGTCCATTCTGGAGTTGCGGATTTATCACATGCGTGAGCAACTGGATCGCGAGGATGTAGATAAAAATCATTGCCAGTCCGTCAGCCAGAAACTGGCTTTGTGCCTGTTGCAGCAGGATGAGCTGCTGGGGGCTCTGCAAAAACTGTTGAACGATATTGGCGCCGGCTCCGTGAGGCATCGAACCTACCGCCAAATGAAAATGTACAACGATCCTGCACTGAATCCATTCCTGTACAATTCGGATACGAACGAAACTGCCGACCCGGCAATTGCGGCCGGCGGGCGAGCCGCCTGACACTGACCGTTCATGTGAGATAAGATTGTCGTTGCTGCCCCCTTCGCCGGAGCGACCGATTTCGCATGAACGACTCGTCTACTTCCAGTCCCGATGCTCCTGCGCAGAACCAGCGCGACTCGGCAGCAAAACAAGCGTCATCGTCCGCGCGCAAATCGCCGTCACAGTCACGGGACTCTGCAAGAGACGGTTCGTATCATTGGCGGTGGAGTTTGTTTCTGGCTGCGTGCCTGCTGTTGGTTTTGGCGGGTAACTGGTCGCTGCCCCGAATGGCAATATTTTTTGACACGGTAGGCAACTTTCAGGGGCAGATCGTGTTTCTGCTGGTTTGTCTGGCCGTCTACCAGGCAGTTCGCAAACGCTGGGTCTGGATGCTGGTCATTCTGGGACTGGTCGCGCTTCCCGCACTTAACCTGATCAGTTTTTATCTGCCAGCCAGCCAGCCTCCGCCGGGGCCCCAAAAAATCAGCATCCTGTCTATGAATTTGTTCAAGAACAACCAGTCCTGGGAACGGGTTGCCGAATTGATTCGTGAGGTAGACGCCGACATCGTCCAGTTGATTGAATTTACTCCACAATGTGATGAAGCGATCGGCGCCGAGCTGGATCGCTATCCGTATCAGCTGGGGCGGGAAAATTATGGAATCGTTACGCTTGGCAAAATCCCCATCCAGCGGGACGAGTTTATGCCACACGCTTTTGACCCGTGGGTGCGACCGGGCGTCGGTACAAAGCTGAACGTCGATGGACAGCAGGTATTTTTGCTGGGAGTCCATCCGCCCTCGCCAGTCACGCCCTGGCGTTGGGCGACGCGTGATGATCGAATCAAGGACCTTACGGAAGCGTGCTGGTTCCGCAGAAAATACATGCATGTTGTGGTGGTC
>JBPCVB010000027.1:0-3964 GCA_051010855.1 Pirellulaceae bacterium
CCCAGAAACAGATTCTGATGGTCGATGGCGTCCCAGCTTTCGTTTACACCTGTGCTGATATAGGTCTGTAGTGTGGCCAGAGTCTGCCCGCGCAGATTCGGCTGCAAGGCGGTCAGGGCCAATTTGGCGTCGCCACCACTCGTACTTAACCCGCCAGCTCCCCAGCCCATATAGGCCCGGCCGTTGAGCAGGACTCGGTCGCCATCGATGTCACTGATATTGGCGGGAACGTCGCGTGATTGTTCCGGATAAACTGTAAACGTGTAGGGGAAACCCGTGACGGCACCCGGTTCCGATCCCGAATAGCCGATGACGCGGACCGACGTGCCCCGCAATTCGCCCTGGGTAAACGTCAACACCAGACTCTGGTAGCGGCCGGCCGCATCGCTGAGTGTGATTGCTCCGCCACCGGGCAACAGGTTTTCCAGCAATGTATCGTCCAGGTTGAATTCCACCGAACCTGGTACGCCGTTGGCCGCACCGGCAAAGGCCGCGTTTTGAATGACACCGGCGATGCCGTAGCCGTTCATATCCGCCAAAATATCATGACCGCGTAGCGGCGAGTCGGTGTTGTCCAGCGAGGGGCCACGCACCAGATCGTAGAACGCGCGACGGACCAGAGTCGTCGAGCTGTCGCCACGCTGATCAATGCGTGTGCGGGCATTGGCGCTGGCCGCAAACTGTTGCGATACGACCACGAATGAGGCGCCCAGCAAGGTAATAAACAAGATCAGGCTGACCACAAACAACAACGCCATTCCCTGACGTTGTGTGGTCCGGTGTAATTTGGGGAGTCGTCGGTGATTTCTCATGATTGCCTCCGCGGGCATCTTTCGTTTAGGGAACTGCATTGAGAAAAGCGAAGAGAAGTAAGGGAAAAGAATATTTCAAAAAGTGTCGTAATGTTCATTGGTTGCGGGCGACGTAACCCAAAAAGGGCTTACTCGGCTCGCCAGCTGGAATCAGGTTCGGCACGAATCGTGCGCTCATAAATGGCCAGTACATTAGGGATCAAAATGGCATAGGTTCCGAAGTCCGATGTAGAACCGTTGGTCTTTGTGGGGTCGGTCCAGTCTCGGAACAAGTCAAAGTCGGGACCCTGCAGCGTGATGGTAAAGATTCGCGGATCTACGCCCGCATCTGACGTCTTGCTGGCGTGAATCACACGATAAAAGTTCAATTGAACGTCGTTGTAGACATCCGTTTCTGCCGGATTCTCGTAATAGTTGATCAGCATCAGCCAGTCATTGTTGCGAATGGCATCCTTGTCCTCCGGCGGCTGGTTAGGCGTCGCCAGTTCACTGAGCGCCAGGTCGCCACCACCGAGTGCGATTTGCTCGAATTCGCGTTCGCCGACCGTGCCGGTATCCAATTTGGGAATTCTGGCCCCTGTGTTGTCCGGATCGACAATCTCGAACACGCGTTCCTGAGCTGTCGGCCGGTCGCCCGGTTTGACCACAATCGTGTACATGCGGTACTGAATGCCGACATCATCTTCCGGAACCATGATCGAGACGGTTTGGTAGGCACCCTTGAACTGTCGCTTGGCCTCAGACATCGTGCCGACTTCAAAGAAAGCCTGTTGCGGTGGCCCCAGTTCGTCGACAGGACTTTCGAATACCAGGTCGTCGGCCTGCCGGGAAAGCCGGTTGGCCAGCGCCTGCTGGATCTCGGTGCCGGTGGACGAATCACTAATGGTGATGCGATTGATTTGTGGCAAGTCAGCAGGCATACCCGTATGCGACGGGAACTGGCCAAAGTTTCCGGTGCCCAGTGAGACGGCGCCGATGGGATCCATCAGGTAGGGCCAGCCCTCGGCGATCGATGTGGGATTGCCGTCCTTGTCATTCAGCATGGTCGGCGTGAGACTGGCAATGTGCGGCGTGGGCATGATGCCCTCGTCGTCGTACCACGTGTTGGCGGCCGAGTTCAGTCCATATGCCTGAAAATCGGCGTAGTAGTTTTTGGCAGCATTGATGGCCGCTTCGCGGTCGATTCCCAGCTGCGCGTTTTTGACGGCAAACGGTATCAGTACCAGCACGCCAAAGACTCCGATCGAAGCGACCAGAATCGAAACCAGCACTTCAAACAGCGAAATGCCGTGGCGGGCGGCTGCGCCGGTTGTGCGTTGTCTTGTCATGAGCTTGTGTTGTGTTGATGTGGGGATGAGCTTTGGGTAATCAACGAAAAGATGTGGACGCGATTGTTACGGTTGCGCAGAACGGCGACTGCGGGTCAGCAACCGCGCATCCTGCACCTGGTTACGGAACGTGTTGGTGGCAGTTTCCACCGGGTCCATCTGGGCCATCTTGTCGACCGATACACTGCCGTTGCGATGATCGATCGTGATCCACAGATTATCGGCGCGATTGATGAAATCGTTGGTCTGCAGCTTCGTCAAATCGGTGTTATCGCCTGCACCCGTGCACATCAACAGGTGCACCGGTCCGGCGGGTTTTTCCATATAGGAAAACGTGTATTGCATGGTGCCCAGGGGAGGCATTGGATTGGGCACGTAAGCTCTGGTGGTTACACGGTCGATTGAACCATCCGAATTAAACAGGATTTTGGTACTGCCTTGTGGTACTTCGTTGGGCATTCGGCCGTAGTTGCCGGGGTCCGGAAAGCCCGCCGGTTCGTTGTTGGGATCAAAATCCCGAAACTGAATGCCACGGTACTGATTGGCGTCATTGGCGATGGTATTTGGCGCATAACCATGCCCCGACCAGGCCATGTTCAGGAACAGGTTGTTGGGCAGACGTACGAGGCTGGATTCGACGCGCACCGGCGCGCGATAAACCTTGAAATTAATTTCCACACCCAATGGCGGGAGCGGATCGGAATCGCCGATCAAAAACGTCACTTCATCGGCGGAGACTACCTGGCTAATGTCATACAGCACACCTGAGTTGTTGAGCTCGATGCGGTCAGTGACGTTGACGTTGTTGTCCGGGTCGTCGAATCCTGCGGAACCGGCGGTCGCAGCAGTGGCAGTGTAGATACCACTCGACTCGGCAATGATCACCTCGGCCGCCAACGTATCGCCAACAAACGGCGGAATGGCCCGCAACTGGTAAAGCCCCAGTCCCATGTTGGGCAAATTAAATCGCCACAGATTCCTTGCTTCTTCCGGGTTAGCCGGGATGGAAACGATCTCCACACCAGCCATGCCGTCTACGGCAGCCCGTTCACGTGCTGCTGCAAACACCGACCCGACGACCCGGGCCGTGTCCCGCACCTTGCGATCTTCGTTCAGGGTGCGAACCGCGGGAATCACAATTACAGCGATCACGGCCAGAATGCCAATGGTGACCACCAGTTCTATCAGCGTAAAGCCGCGAACGGTTGTTGTTGATTTACTAAACATGATGAGACTTTGTGGGGGAAAAGATGAGCTGAGTACTTGCTTTCTGCCATCACTAGTTGTTGTTGCCATCGAGATTTCGCGAGGAGATCACAAAGCGGTATTCGTGCGCCCGGTTGGGGTTTTCCGGATCGAGGTCGTTGCCATCGGCATCGAGTAACTGGAATATCAGTGGATCGCCAAACGCATCAACGACTTCCAGGTATCCATCGCTGTCGGTGTCGGCGATCTCGCGTTTGCGAAGCAACGAAACCAGCGTGTTGCCTTGTTCGTCGTAATGCAGCGACATGATCGCGTACAGGCATTCGGCATCCTGGTTCTCAATGGACGCGCCCGATAGAAGCGTCTTGAACCGCAGCAGCATTTGGGGATCTGCCAGGTCATTGCCAAAATCGAGCCCTGCGATCATTCCGGAATTTCGCGGGAAGTTGGCTGGGTCTGTGTGCTCGATTTGCGTGGGAAACTCAACACGCATCAGTTCGGCCAGGCCACGCAGGCGCATGTCCTTCAGATCCACCGGATCGGTGCCGGCGGCTGGCCGAATTGGCAGAATCCGATACAGGTTTTCTTCCAGTTTCTGATCCAGCGCCTGTTTGATCC
>JBPCVB010000028.1:0-5361 GCA_051010855.1 Pirellulaceae bacterium
GTCGGCGTAACGCGCCGAATCCTGCAAATGCCGCATGGCGAGGATCAGGCGATCCGCGGTGCCTGAGCCATCTGTCCGGGGCTCGAAAAATGCGTACAGGTCAGTCGACATGAAAGTGAGCGCGCACGCCCCTCCCTGGTGACTTAACCTTCGGTAGCCTGGCGATCCGTCTGAACCGGACCCATGGCTTTGCGTCCCGACCTCGCGGTCGGTTTGCCTTTGTCGGTGTTAACTCTCGGTGTTCTCGGAATGTAAACCGGGGGAGCAGGGAGCCATCTGAAACATAGGTTACAAATCTCCCCCTTGCCAACTTGTTTCCGTACGGAACCCGCAAATTCCAGGCAAGCGCGGCCGTGGCCGTTCAGAATTCAACGGCCGTAACGTGACAGGTTGTGTTTTGTCAACGTTCCCTTGGCACGCTCCAGTGCGTCACATCCGGGTCGTACTCGTCGATTGGCACGAAACGTATGGGCGGCAAGGCGACACGCACATCGCTGACATCCTCGCCCTGGAGAAAGCGAACAAATGCCTGCTGGATCTGCGGCTGCGGGATGACCTGCTCGTGGCCGGCGTTTTCGACCGTCAGGTGCGTGGCGTTGGACAGTCCGAATCGCACTCGTTCGGCTTGATACGGTGGCGTGTTGTAATCCAGCGAACCGGTGGCCATCAGGGTGCGTACGTCGCTGACAAGCGGCCTGCGAAATTCCTCGCCGAGATCGGGGGCACCAAATGCCTCGGGCATTTCCGGATGCAACATGTTGACGACGTTGGAGAACATCGTTTGTTGCTGCTGTTCCCGAATCAGCTGCCGACGACCGACGCTGGCCCCCGATGCCCCATCGGTGATGGACGACATGGCGTTCAGGCGGCCGAACATGGGGATACGCTTTTGCAAAAAGGCCCGCAAGATTGTTGAATCGCCCTGGTCGATGGAATACAGCAACCGCGGAAATACAGGCAAATCGCTGGCGTCGCCCAGATCCATACGCAGGATCATATCCAGTCCGAACCGGCCCACGAGAACTTCCTGGGAATTGCCGCGAAACCGAATTGTGACTGGCATGGGGCTGGCTTCCAGTTTTTCGGCGACTCGCTGATAGAGTGCGACAAGGTCAGGGACAAAGGGTGCAACACGCTCGTCCTGACTGACCATGATGGCGAGTTTGCGCAGCTGGGTATCCATGTTCAACGGCAGTTTGTAAGTCTCGTCCAGACCTTCTACACCCACCATGATCACGTTCTCCAGCGTTTCGCCGTGATACTTGATCATGGTTAACGCCAGGTGGGTTCCGTAGGAAAATCCAAACAGACTGACCTTTTCCAGATCCAGCGCTTTACGCAAATCATTGATGTCGTGTGCGGCTTCCAGAGTCGTGAAGCCATTCAGATCACGTCCCTGTTCGCGAAAATGAGCGGCCGCTTCGCGGGCCTGCTCAACCGCAAACTGCACGGCCGATTCACGCCGAATCAGAAAGTCATCCGGAAACGGTTTGCGGATGAACCAGTTGAGATCGGGCTCCGAGGATCCGGTACCACGCTGGTCCAGCAAGATCACATCACACAGACCGAGGACGGGCCGCCAACCCTGCAATGCTCCTTCATCGCGCGCCATGCCCGTTGATGATCCGCCCGGTCCCCCCGCGAGATAGATCAGCGGTGGCCCTGGCGAGTCGGATGAACTTTTCAAGCGTACAAACGCCAGCTCGATCAATGGCGAGTCAGGATTGGCACGGTGCTCGCGAACGACCAGCCGGCCGAGGTCCGCTTCGACTTCCGTTCCGTCGGTGGCCTGGAACGATCGTGTTTCCGTGATCGTCAGATCGCCTGCCTGTCGTTTCTGTGCAACGGCGGTATCAACGATCAACCCGACCATGGACATGATCGCTACAAGGATGAACGTCCTCGGGCAGCAGTTTTGAAAACGCATCGTTTGAAATTCCACATGTGTTGGATGTTCCTGTTCACGCTACAGGAATTCAATAGCGTTACCTTGCAAACAAGTCGATGGTTTCGTCGCTCGTCAGCCTGACTTGAGCGATATCGCACAAAAGATTCCAATTCGTTCGTCCAACGGGCATCACCGGACTTGGCATGCCAGGTGCGGTGCTTTCGGTCGCGAACAGGAGCAAAGCATTGAAACGGACCCGCCTGAATCTCATGGTCGATCTGGCAGCCATTGTGCTGCTGTCGGGAATGATCGCCACCGGGTTCATTCTTTGGTTCCCTTTGCCGCCAGGCACCGAGACAACCAAAAGTTTGTGGGGACTATCGCGATACTCATGGGGCACTCTGCATGCCTGGATCAGCCTTGGATTGCTGGGTGTGTTATTCATCCATGTGGTGCTGCACTGGAAGTGGTTGGTCTCGATGATTGCCCGACGGAGGGGTCACGAGCAACCTTCAGCTGTTCGCGTGGCCGTTATTGGTGTGCTCACCGCAGTTTTTCTTGCCACGGTCTCGGCCCTGTTTGCATGGCTGACTTTCATGAACTTGCGACCACTTGAAGTGGAGCAGCCGCAGGTCGAAATCCCGATCACAGAGGACGCGATCGATTCCGATCAGAAAAAGGACGAGGCACTGCCGAACACGCAGCTCTTTGCTGACGAAGTGTGGCCCATTTTCCAGCGCCGCTGTTTGCGTTGCCATGGTCCGGAGCGCGCGTCCGGCAACTTTCGTGTGGATCGCGAAGCGGATTTTTATCGTGAAGCCGACCGACCATTGATTGTGCGGGGCGAAGCTGCAGCCAGCGGTCTGATCGACATCGTCACCGGCGTCCGCCGACTCCCCCGACCTGGCAGCCACCGCCTTAGCGAGGACAGCGTTGAATCACTCAGGAAATGGATCGATTCCGGGGCCGCCCGTGATCCATGACATAAGACCGCGGGACCAGGTCAAACCAGACGAAGTTCAATGGCGATCGCTGTCGTCAGATCTTTAGCGCGGGCTGGTCCCTGTGCAAAAACCAGTTTTCGATCACGGTGTTGCGGGCAAACCACCGTGTTGCCATTAGTCCAGCTGCCAGTTTTTGCAACCAGGCAACCGGCAACCATTGCCGGCCCTGCAAGGACTGCACGGCACCAAGGCGCTGGATTAATCGTCGTTCGTACGCCGAGAGTGATTGCAAATCGTAGTTTTCTCCGACCCGGGCAATGACATCAGCTGCAATGATCGCCGACTCAATGGCCGGTCGGATCCCTTCACCGCTGTGCGGGTAGGCCAGGCCAGCCGAATCGCCAATGAGCATGACCCCGTCGTCGCAGAGTTTCGGTGATGACTCGGCATACAACCGGTAGGCGTGTCCGTGGAACTGCGACGGCAAGGGCGCGGAAAGTTTGTTGCGGGCGCGCAAAAATTGCCAGAAGGCTGCCATGTGTTTCGATAAACCGGTTTTGTCCAATCGTCCCAAACCTACATTCAGGAAGTTGCCTTTGCGAAAACACCAGCCATAGCCCTGCAAATCCGGGCAAAAGTAGAGTTCCGGCCGGTGGGCTTCAACGGCAGGGAAACTCGGTGAATCACTCGCCATTTCAAACTCGACTTCCTGGGCATATACGACGGGTGCTGTATCTCCGTTTCCTCGCTCTGGCGACCTGGCGAAAGTCTGGTCATTGCGGAGCATTCGTGCGACGGGACAAAAATGTCCCCCGGCACCGATCAATAGTGGAGATACGCAGCTTTCATTCACGACCCAGGATCCATTGGCGCGGCTGATTTGTTTGACGGACTGAAATTCGCACGCAACACCACTTCGCCGCAACAGGTAGTCGTCGAATTCGATTCGCAGAATGCCATAACTCACAGGTTCCGCGTAGTTCGTTTCCACGACACGCCCGCCGATGATACCGGTGCGAAAACCGGTTATAGGCTGGAATGTATTGTGGCGACGGTATTCGCCGGTATCGATTTGCAATGACTCGATAACTTGCGGCGTAACCCAGCCTGCACACGGCTTGACCCGTGGAAAAACCTTTTTGTCAAACAGTTTCACATTGAGTCCGGCCTGATGTAGCCGTGCTGCGCACGTTGAACCCGCCGGACCCGCTCCCACAATAATGGCGTCGTAGACTTGCATCATCGATTTCCGGAGATTTGGCTGACCCGCATTGCAACCTCGCTACGTATTACCTCAGGGCCGCGGCCTGACCTGTCTGACAGACCGCCGAAAATGCGGAGTCATACAGATGTTCTCTGGTTCGCGGAACACGGTTGCAGGCACCGTGGGCGAAAACAACCTGAAACAACTGCATACAACCACTTGCAAACCCCGCGATTGAACCATTGAGGTACATACGCCACATCCGCACAAACCGCTCATCAAATTGAGAACGAATTTCGTCCTCGACATCGTCAAATCGCTGCAGCCAATGCCGCAGGGTTTCGGCGTAGTGCAAACGCAGATTCTCCACATCCAGCACCGAAAAATCCTCAGGTTCAAGGATATCCATCATCTGCCCGAGGGTTGGTGGGTACGCTCCCGGAAAGATCCTGCGTTCGATCCATGAACCCAGGGGGCGCGGCACATTCTGCCCGATTGTATGAATCAGCCCCAGGCCGTCCGGCTTGAGACAACTGCGAATTGTCTGGCCCAGCAACCGATAGTTTCTGACGCCGACATGTTCCAACATACCTACTGATACGAACGCATCGTATTGCCCGCGAAGATTCCGCCAGTCATCTTCGACAAATTCGACCTGATCAGACAAACCTGAGCGGCGAGCTGTTTCCCGCGCGAAGGCAATTTGTTCGCGGGAGATGTTACAAGCACGGACTCGCACACCGTAATGTTTGGCCATGTGCAGGGCCAGGGCGCCCCAGCCGCAACCCGCCTCGACGACTTCCATGCCGGGTTGCAAACGGAGCTTGCGGCACACGTGGTCCATTTTGGCCGCCTGCGCCTGCTCGAGCGTGTATTCAGGTCGGGAAAAATAGGCACAGGTGTAAACCATGTTTTCATCCAGCCACAATCGGAAAAAATCATTTCCGATGTTGTAGTGGTGATGAATGTTGTCTTTCGAGTTAAGCAGACTATTGCCACGTGGACGACGCAAGGTGTTCCAGATTCGCTGGCCCCACCATTCCTTTCCATTCTGGTTCATGAAGCGGTAGATTTCTGTCAGACAATCAGCCATGTTGCCGTGGACTTCGATTTGCCCTCGCGAGTAGGCTTCACCGAACCGAAACAACGGATCAAACACCAAGGGCCAGATGATCCGTTTGTCGAGAATTTCAATCGTGCCCACCGGTTGTACATCAGGCAGCGCGACTTCCTCGCCGTCAGGCAACACTATCCGCACCGGCAAG
The DNA here is from genome assembly GCA_051010855.1 of Pirellulaceae bacterium. Lineage (GTDB taxonomy): Bacteria > Planctomycetota > Planctomycetia > Pirellulales > Pirellulaceae > CAJQPP01. Next base: position 5,302 of record JBPCVB010000028.1, read on the forward strand.
TGTCCGAGTTTCGCCAGCAAGCGTCTTAGCAGCCTTACTGTGTAAGTGCCACGTCGCGTT
>JBPCVB010000029.1:0-4931 GCA_051010855.1 Pirellulaceae bacterium
GGCGATATTGTCGGCACGCTGCGCTACATGGCCCCGGAACGGTTTGCGGGCCAGAGCGATCGACGTAGCGATATGTACAGTCTGGCTTTGACGTTGTACGAGCTGTGCACGCTTCAGCCAGCCTACACGCACACGGATCGAGCCCAGTTGATTCAGCAGGTGATGGACAGTAGTCCGGCAGCGCCACGCAAAATTCGGCCGGAAATACCTCGCGATCTGGAAACTGTGATTATCAAGGCCATGGCGCGCGAGCCCGGCTCTCGATATGAAACCGCCGGGCAAATGGCGGCAGACTTGCGACGTTTTGTAGCTAATCGTCCCGTGCTCGCCAGACGCGTGTCATTGACTGAACGTATATGGCGCTGGAGTCGCCGGCATCCATCGCGTGCCGCGTTGGCGGTCAGCATGATGTTGCTGGCCGCGATCGTAACCGCTGGTTCGGTCTACTTTGGTTACCAGGAACGTCAGCACGCTATAGAACTGAAAGCCGAGAATGCTCGCGTACGCAAGGCCGAGCAGGCAACCAGCCAGGCATTGAAGGAGAAGGAAACAGCACTGGCGGAACGAGAAGCGGCGCTGCGGGAAAAGGAACGCAAGGAACTCGGATTGCAGGCACATATCTTCTGGTCGCACTACCGCAACGCTGAGGCACTGCACGGATCCGGAGTGCCAGGACAGAATTTCAAAACCGTCAGTGAGTGTGTAGAAGCGTATCAGAGGCTGCCCGAACTGGGACTCGGCGAGCACGCGCTCAAGCGTCGCCAGCTGGCCGTACGGGCCTACGCGATTGCCGGCATGGGCAGTTGGGATGTGAATACGCCACGAAAATATCACCGCGACATCCCCGAAGGCTTTACGAATGTCTTTGGCATCGACTTTGCGAACTCGCGTTACGCCCATTCGGACGAGCAGGGAAACATTGCGATTTGTGATCTCGAGACCGGCGAGACGATATCGACCTTGCCGGGTCCGGGCGATCAGGCATGGGTGATACGGTTTACGCCTGATGGCAGGTACATGGGTACCAGACACCATCACGCCATGCGTAATCGATCGCCGTTGATCACCATCTGGAACCTGGAAACGGGCGAACCAGTTGCCGAGTTTCTGGAGAACGACAGTTTCGGAGATTTCGTTTTCGCCTCAGACGGTGAACATTTTGCACTTAGCCATGGATCGGGCGAGATCGGCATTTATGCGACCGCTGACGGGCAGCCCATTCAATCGCTGAAGTTTGAAACACAGGCACGTTTTTTTCATTTTGCCGATCAGGATCGTGAACTGATTGTTGCAACTCGTGCCGAGGAACCAATGATCCAGTTCTGGTCATGGCAGGAAGATGAGCCGCAGCTAACTCGCGAATTGTACGCGCCCGCTGCCGTCGACCGACTCGACTGGAATGAGCGGATGGAGCAGCTCGCGGTCGCTTGCGATACGGAACTGCACGTCTGGCCGCCCGGCAATCTGGACGCCGAGCCCACGATTTTCAGCGGTCATGGATCGAAGGTCGTACGACTGCAACTGCAACCGCAGGGCGATCTCGCCATGACTTACTCGTGGGATCGCAAGACGCGCATGTTTGATCTGGTCGCAGGCCAGGAGGTGCTGGAAATTGCCGGCGCTCGAATGACCTTTACCGGGTTTTCACCGGATGGGCGGCGAATCGGATTTAACAACGAAAACGACAAGATCGGCATTTGGGAAATTCCGACACAGCGTCCTTTCCGTATGATTCGGCAGTCGTTAACCCAGGGCGCTCGTCGTGTTGCATTTCATCCACAGTTCTCACGGCTGATCGCCATGCCTTCGCCGGAGGGCGTTCAGTTCATCGACCACTTGCACAACGAGCCGGTGATCCTTGTGCCCTCGGGCGATACCAGCGGCGTGCAGTTCTCAAGCGATGGCCAGTTCGTTTTCAGTGGAGGTGAACGCGGAGTTGTCAAATGGCCACTGGCCGTCCACATCGACCAGCACGACCGTTTTCAGGTCGATGCCGGCGAGCCCGAGACGATCGATGGCGAACCGGTATCCCGATTCGCGTTCCACGATGAACAACAGATGTTGCTCACCATGTCTGGCAACAAGCAAGCGAGATTGATCCGTTTGCAGGAGCAGGCAGAAGTTGCGATTGGACCGCACGAACGCATGTCAAAGTTTGGTATGGACCCTGCCGGAAAGTTTGTCGTTACCACTACGTGGCAAGGGCAGGGCGTAAAGATTTGGGACGCGCTTACAGGCGACTTGGTTACGACGCTCCTGCCAGACTGTTCCAGTGCCACGCCCGACTTCTCGCCTGACGGCGATACCCTCGTCATTTCGACTTCCGACGGTCAGACTTTCTGGTCAACCGATTCGTGGGAACAAGTGCGTGAAATTCCCCGCGACGTGAATGACGGCTGGCACGGCGGCCTGGATTACTCGCCCGACGGGCAACTGGTTGCAGCGACCTATACCATTAATCGACCTCAGTTAATTCGTGCTGAAACCGGCGAAACGGTGGCGGTAATGGATGCCAGTCCCACAATCGTGGTCGGGTCTATGAAGTTCAGTCACGACAATCGCTACCTGGCGATCCTCGATGACGGTCTGATTCACGTGTGGGACCTTGAAGCGGTGTATTCGGGTCTGGCTGAAAACGGCATGCACTGGTAGCGGGTGACGGGACCCCGTCCAGAAGATCGAGCACGAGCATGAGCAATTACCCGTGTAACGACCGCTTTACGATTTTCTTTGATATTCGCGTGTAAGTTTGTTCCACTGGTTTCGTCCAACGAGGTGACGAAAGGGAAGACGAAACCATGGCAGATACTATCAAGGTGGCTACCTGGAGCCAACTGCAGGATCGCGTTCCGGCTTATGCCCTGGCTGGTGAAGTCGATTTGGTCGTGATTCGCTACGACGATCAGGTGTCAGTGCTGTACGGACGATGCCTCCATCGCGGCGCCCTGATGAGCGACGGTCACATCGAGGGCAACAATCTTTTTTGCGGCGTTCACAACTGGGACTATCGTGTTGATTCCGGCGTTAGCGAATACAACAACGCCGAAGCCCTGCACAAATTTCCTGCCACCATCGATGCCGCCAATGACTCGGTATTGGTCAACACGGACGATGTGGCCGAGTTTCAAAAGACTTATCCGCAGCCATTTCAGCGTGACGAGTACCTGGGCCTGTATCAGGATATCCATGGCTCGCCCGAGGAACCCCACAACTCCTACATTCAGATGCTGGCCCGCAAGGGCAAGGAGGGTATCGGGCATCATGGCCCGGTGTCGTCGATGGGCGTGGCGACCACCGAATTGCCGCAATGGAACGACATACAATTTGTCACGGCCCAACTGGCACGACAACCTTTGCTGGATGATGAGCAGGTTGGCACCGAACTTGTCATCGGGCCCCGCGCAGATAAACCACTGCGTTTGAACATTCCGTTGTTTGTCTCCGACATGTCATTCGGGGCGCTCAGCGAAGAAGCCAAGGTGGCGTTGTCGACCGGCGCGGAATTGGCAGGCACGGGAATTTGTAGTGGAGAAGGGGGCATGTTGCCCGAAGAGCAAGCCGCCAACCAGCGGTATCTATATGAGCTGGCCTCGGGCCGTTTTGGCTACAGTATCGAGAAAGTGCAGAAGTGCCAGGCGTTTCACTTCAAGGCAGGGCAGGGTGCCAAAACAGGAACCGGCGGTCATTTGCCCGGCAAAAAGGTCATTGGCAAGATTGCCGAGGTTCGCGAGTTGCCCGAGGGCTCTGATGCCGTTTCACCTGCTCGATTCCCTGATCTCAACAGCGTTGATGACTATCGACGCGTGGCCGACGAGGTCCGAGAGGCCACCGGGGGAATCCCGATTGGGGTCAAGATGTCGGCGCAACATATCGAAGCTGATATCGACTTCGCATTGGACCTCGGCGTCGACTACATCATTATTGACGGACGCGGGGGTGGCACCGGCGCAGCGCCGAATGTTTTCAAGAACAATATTTCTGTGCCAGTCATGGCGGCAATCGCGCGAGCGCGACGTCATCTGCAGTCGCGTGGAAACGGCGACGTCACATTGATTGCGACCGGTGGCTTGCGAACGGACGCCGATTTCTGCAAAGCGATGGCACTGGGTGCCGACGGCGTCGCCATCGCCAACTCGGCCATGCAGGCGATCGGATGTTTGGGCATGCGAGCCTGCTCAACCAACAACTGCCCGGTGGGGATCGCTACGCAACAGGAACATTTGCGGGCCCGCCTGAAAATACAGGCTTCGGCCAAACGACTACAGAACTATTTTGAGGCCACGGTGCAACTGATGGTCGTGCTTGCGCGTGCCTGTGGCCATCGTCATCTCAATCAATTTTCGGCTGACGACCTGACGTCGTGGAAACGGGAAGTCGCCGACCTTGCCGGCGTTCGATATGCGGGTGTCGGTTCTCAATGCTAATCCAGTTTACGGGAGACTCACTATGCAAATTGCCAATCCAGCTGGCCTAACCGATACGCGGTTGCAAGTGCACTGGGCCACGCAATTACAGAGCGCAGCGGCAGACGCGACCGTCGAACATGCGGAAGACGACAGTCACTCGAATCTGGGCTGGGACACCGAAAACGCCACGCTCACAGGGCGATCGGGAGTGTTGATCGATGTGCCCAACTTCGTTTTGCATGCAGCCAACGAATCACTTCCGCTCGCTGGCAAGACGCTGGATGATGCGCTGGATTGGCTGGCGCAACGGATAAACACGCGATTGGCCTTTCGCGACTACGACATGCCCGACCATGCAGTGCGCGCTGGCCAGCCACTGAATCCCGATGTTCGGCAATTGGCGGAAATTGCCCGCTGGTTCACGTTTGCTCACGACATTTTGCAACCGCAAGGTGAATTGCGAGTCTGGCCGCACCATTTTGACATGGGATTCTGGATTTCGCTGCAACAGGAAAACGCCAGTAT
>JBPCVB010000030.1:0-6725 GCA_051010855.1 Pirellulaceae bacterium
GGTGGTGTTGTCTCGCAAGGTCAAGTGATTCAGGGTGGCGTTTACACAACGACCCCGAGCATGACCACGCAGCCTGGCAACTCGCTGATGCAGCCGAGCATTCAGGTACAGCCGGGCGTTCAGTACAGCACGCCTGAGCAGGGACAACCGGTTCCTGGCGGTCGGATCCAGGGTGGATCGACGCCTCCTCCGAGTCCCAATTCCACCGAAACACTTCCGGAAACGCTTCCGGTATCCGGTGACACGGCGATCCTGAACCTGCGAGTTCCGACTGACGCAGTCGTCTACGTCAATGGCAAACGCACCAGCACGCCTGGTTCGTTCCGCAGCTACGTTTCCCGTAACCTCGATCCCGGCAAGAACTACTCCTACGAAGTTCGCGCTGAAGTTGAGCGAAGCGGTGAAACTGTTGCTCGCACAAAAGTTGTCGAATTGGCTGCTGGCGTCAACAAGACGTTTGAGCTGGATTTCCAGCAAGCTGAGGAAACCATCACTTCGGTAACACTGTTCGTTCCCGAAGATGCCCAGGTCTCCCTGGGTGGCGTGGAAACCAAGGCTTCCGGCCCGATGCGTTACTTCTCCACCACCTCGCTGAAGCACGGCGATCAGTGGAAAGCGTATCAGGTTTCGGTAACCGTCGAGCGTGATGGCGAGCAAATCACTCGCAAGCGCTACGTCGATGTTAACGCAGGCGAATCAGTGAACCTGCGATTCGATTTCGACACCGCTGAGCAAGTCGCCTCCCGCTAACGGGTCCGACAAGTTATAAAAACTTCCCTTCCGCGACCTTGGTGGCGGAAGGGATTTTTTCTTGCGCTGCAATGGTGCCGCACCCACCGGCGACCAGTCAGCGATTGACATTTGCAATTTGGGCGGAAAATTCAGTGGTTGATCATCGCGAACCTGCGCCGCAAACCGAACCCGAGCGACCGGAGTTCCCGTGGTCGCGGCGAATGCGTTTTTGGGTCAGTTTGCTGCTGTTGGGCCACCTGTTTTGCCTGGTGATTACGCCGCTGGCCGCTGTCGAGCCACGTAGCCAGCTGAGCGTGGATTTGCACCGCGTTATTCAGCCGTATTGCCAGGCCCTGTATCTGGAGCACGGTTACCGTTTCTTTGCGCCTGAGCCCGGGCCCAGTCACATCGTCCAATACAGAGTGACTGATCAATCGGGAGAAATCATCACGGGCCAGTTTCCCGATCGTGACCAAATTTGGCCGCGATTGTTGTACCATCGCTGGTTTATGTTGAGTGAAACCACGTTTCGCCACGTCGCAGAAACACTTGGTGACGAGGAACTGGAATCTCGCGTGCAGGAAATGCGTGAGGAGATCAGCGATTTGCTGGAGCAGGGCAATCCCCGCGCGGCTGAAGAACTGGAGTTCCAGTTGCAACGCAACTTGCAGGACCAGGCGCTCATGACAGAGATGCGTGACCGTCTGGTTGCTGATGTGGGGCAAATGCTGATGGACCGTTACAACGGCGTGTCGGTTCAGTTGAGAATGCTCACACGAGTCATTCCGCCACCGGCAGATATCGCACGAGGCATTCCGTTGGACGATCCACGTTTCTTGCCCGAGGACCTGAGCGTCGATTTGGGCACGATCAACACCGGCAGTTCGGAAATCGAAACGATTGAGCCGCAGGAATCCGTCGGACAGGGCGGGGGAGAGCCGTCAAATTGAACAGTGAACCGATCATTCCGGTAAACTCGTGGCTGCGTGACTTGCTGGCTGCGTGGAATCGCTTCTGGTTTACACCGACCAACCCGGCCACCGTTTGCCTGATCCGAATTCTGGCAGGCGGCATGCTGTTCTACACGCACCTGGTATGGACGCTGGAACTGCCCACGTTCTTTTCCAATGATGGCGTATTCAGTCCGGAATATCGCGATCTGTACAACGCCGGATCGTCATTTGTGTGGAGCCATTTTGACTGGTTCAATTCGCCTGCCTGGATGTGGGGCAGTCATATCGTGGCGTTGATCGTGCTGGCGGCCTTTACAATTGGCCTTTGGACAAGGGTGACCAGTATCCTGGCCTTTCTCATCGTGGTGTCGTACTGCAACCGAGCAGGCGGAGCCCTGTTTGGACTTGACCAGATCAACGGGTTCCTGGCGCTTTACCTGGCGATCGCGCCCTGCGGACTGATGTACTCGGTCGACGCGTGGCTGGCCCGCCGCAAGTCGGACGCCGATGCCGCCTCCCTGATCACACCCAAAAGCTCGCTGGCTAACGTGGCGATCCGCCTTATGCAATTGCACCTGTGCGTCGTGTATTTCTTTGCCGGCGTCGGCAAGCTGCAAGGAGTGACCTGGTGGGATGGTACCGCCATCTGGGGTGCGTTGGCCAGTTATGAGTATCAAACGATGGACGTGACCTTTTTGGTACACGTTCCCTGGTTCATAAATATCCTGACTCTGACCTCGGTGTTCTGGGAAGTCAGCTATCCCTTTATGATCTGGCCAAAACTGACGCGACCCATCTGGCTGTTCATGGCTGTTCCCTTGCATGTGGGTATTGGGATGTGTATGGGCATGATCACATTCGGGGTAATCATGCTGATTGCCAATGTGGCATTTGTGTCGCCTCAGCTCGTCGAACGGCTGATATCCTGGCCAATGCAAAAACTCCGTGGGGATCGCACCGCGGCGTGATCATTCACTGGCCTGCTGCGCACCCCGATAACGCTTAGTGGTATGGCCCAAGTATCCGACATGCGTTACCTGAAACTGACGATCGCCTATGACGGAACCGATTACGTCGGCTGGCAGGTCCAGCCGAACGGGGTGTCGATTCAGCAGCGTCTGGAAGAGGCCTGGCAAAATGTGACTCGGGAATCGATTCGCATTATTGCCAGTGGTCGCACCGATGCAGGTGTTCATGCCCTGGGACAGGTGTGCAGTCTGACCACCGAATCTGCATTGCCCGTCGAACGAATACAGGCCGCACTCAACGCGCATTTGCCGGCAGACATCCGCGTGAGCCGTATCGATCAAGCAGCGGTCAATTTTCATGCAATCCGTGATGCTCGCTTCAAGACCTACCGTTACCAGTTGCAATCAGGCCCGTTGGTTGACTTGTTCAGCCGTCGTTATTGCTGGTTCGTGCGTGGAGAACTGGACATCGCTGCCATGCAGGCAGCCGCCGGCTACCTGATCGGCACACATGACTATTCGAGCTTTGAGGCGACCGGTGCTCCACGACAGGATTCGATACGAACGATCACGCACCTGGATGTTTGCGCGCGACAACGGCATGGATTTGAATTTATGGATGTGGAAATAACGGCCGACGGGTTTCTCTACAACATGGTGCGCAACATCGTTGGCACGCTGGTCATCACAGGGCAGGGCAAACAGGAAACGGACTGGGTGACGTCAGTGCTGGCCGGCAAAGATCGGTCGCTGGCCGGCGCGACCGCACCGGCTCACGGGCTGTTTCTGGTGTCGGTGGCGTATGGAGATTGAGCGGCGGCCATGCATCAATGACTGTCGGACAGCGCTCGACTCGGCTAAACTGAAGCAGGCGACGCATCGTCGACTTCGGCGGCCTGTTTCATCTTTTTTCTGTTCACATCCGGGATACTGCTTTCCTTGACCGGCTCACGCAACTATCTGGGAAGTTACCGTCTGATCAAGCTGATTCGCGGCGGCCAGGCATGTAACGTGTGGGAGGCCGTGCGTGATGGCCAGTCCGAACGCGTGGCCATCAAGGTTTTGCTGGAACGGCACGCGGGCAAAAAGGAAGAAATTGAACAGCTGCGTAACGAAGGCCGCGTGGGTGCCGAATTGAATCATGAAAACGTGATCCGCATCTTCGAGTACGTCGACCGTTATGATCTGCCATTTCTGGTGATGCAGCTGTTCAACGCCCGCAACCTGAAACAGATGATCCGCGAGGATTACAAAACGCTTGCCGTCAGCATTCCCGAGGTCATTGAACAAGCGGCCCTGGGGCTGGATTACCTGCACGACGAAGGCTGGGTCCATTGTGATATCAAACCGGATAACTATCTCGTGGACCAACAGGGGCACGTCAAGCTGATCGATTTTTCAATCGCCCAGCCTCTGAAAAAGCAAAAACGCGGCGGCTTGTTTGGCAAGAAAACCGTGCAGGGCACACGCAGCTATATGGCGCCCGAGCAGATTCGCGGCAAGCCAATGGATCGCCGCACCGATGTTTATGGATTCGGCTGTGTGTTGCACGAGATGCTGGCCGGCAAACCGCCTTTTTCCGCCGGTAGCCCGGATGAACTTTTGCAAAAACATTTGCGCGCATCACCACCAGGACTGCTTGCCTTCAACAAGTCCGTCTCGGAGGAGTTTGCCCAGCTCGTATCGCGAACATTGGCCAAGGACCCCGCCAAACGACCACAAAGCCTGTCCGAGTTCCTGCAGGACTACAGGAAAATTCGAGTCTACAAACCCGGTAAACGACCGACGCTCGCCGATTAACCCTTTGACCTAACAAAACGTCTCGACAAAATTTGCCCGTCTTGCAACGATAGACTGCTGAATGCACGGGCCCAGCTGTTGAGATCTCGCCATAACCGACCCTATGGATTACTTGCCGTTTGAACAACCGATCGCTGATCTGGAATCCGAGATCACCGAACTGGCCGGCCGCAAGGATGAATCTGCGGAAGCGGTCGAGACGCTGCGCAAAAAGAAAAGCCAGCTCACCAGCCTGACACGCGAGATCTATTCCGGCCTGTCGCCGTGGCAAACGGTACTGGTGGCGCGACACAAGAACCGTCCGCACACGATCGACTACCTGTCACTCGTGTTCGATGAATTTGTTGAACTGCATGGCGACAAGTTCTTTGGCGACGACCGGGCCATGCGTACCGGCTTTGCCAAACTGGATGAACGCAAGGTGCTGGTGATCGGACATCAAAAGGGCCGTAACTACAAGGAACGTACCGAAAACTTCTTTGGCTGCGCCCATCCCGAAGGGTACCGCAAAGCCATGTCCAAGATGCGACTGGCTGCCAAGTTCGGATTGCCCGTGATCTGCCTGATCGATACACCCGGTGCCTATCCCGGTATCGGCGCCGAGGAGCGCGGTCAGGCCCAGGTGATTGCGGAAAACATGTACGAGATGTCGCGTCTGGAAACGCCCATCGTATGTGTAGTGATTGGCGAAGGCGGCAGCGGTGGCGCGCTGGGCATCGGGGTCGGCGATCGTGTCGCCATGCTGGAACATGCTTACTACTCGGTGATCAGTCCCGAAGGATGCGCGGGCATCCTGTGGAAAAGCGCCGAGTTCGCCGAGCAGGCCGCCGAGGCTCTCAAGTTTACGTCTGATAATCTGCTTCGCCTGGGTGTCGTCGACGAGGTCATTCCCGAGCCGCTCGGAGGGGCCCACCGGGATCATCACCAGACGGCCAGCCGGCTGAAGATGTTCCTCAGCAAGACGCTGCGGGCCCTGACTAGCAAGTCCACCGAAGAGTTGCTGACGGGTCGCTATGAGAAGTTTCGGCAGATCGGTGTGTTTCTCGAAGAAGCCCAGTCGACAACTCCAGCCACATCGCCCAATGGCGAATCATCGTCAAATTCGTCCCCGGACCCTGGGTCTGGCGATCCTGATTCCGCGTCCAAATCGACGACCGCTGTCGACCCTTGATCGGTGATCACCAGGACTGGCCAAGCCGATTCCCGACTCGCGGTTCACGCCCCGAGTCGCCGAATCGCATCAGGATTGGCCGCTGAACCCTGGGTCTGACGAGCAGAGTTGCCAAGTGCATTCGCGGCGGGCAGGGTGTTGCAAATGAAATGTCATGATGCAACACACCGGGAGAGCAACATCCCTCCAACGTCCGATAATGTTTCTTATGTTCGGTTGCACGTAATTGTTTCTCGTTGTTTACGCACTTCACAATTCATTCTTCACCATTCATTATTCACAATTGTCAGCGCCGATTTCCGCGTGCGAATTGTGAACCGGCCACTCCCCCCCTTTGCCAAAGGGGGGCCGGGGGGTTCTGATCCGGAATCCCTCGTCCAGCAATCAGCCATCTCCGACTTGCCATTCACCCATTCGTTTGACCACTACCAGGCACCCGCGATGACCTCCCATCACGCTCCCCAAAACGCCCCCCCTCGCGCCTCTCGCTCCTCAACCCTCGCGCCTGCCACCACTCCCCTGCTCCGGCCTCCAAAACCACCGGTCCGGTTGTTCCGGTTCTGCCGACTCGTCCTTGACAGCGAAACCCTGTGTTGGAGTCCGTGCTGAAACAACAATATGGCTGCATCTGATGGTTCCGTTGCGGATGACAAGGAAGGCACGGGCAAAATTCGGCCTTCGACCCTGTCTTATGTTCGTGGTTCATGACTCCGGGGCTTGCGGTTTTTTTGTCGCGTTTACCCCGGGGCTTACGCCCGGGGCTCGTCGCTCCGCGACTGTTGATAAAGACAGGTGCTCAACGCTGCCGTTATTGCGAATTCCCCCCGGCCAATGTGCAACCAGTCGCCAAATTTGCACTTTGCAATTTTTAATTTGCACTTTGCAATTCCGGCCTGCACAGGTCACACACAGCGATCCTGCCGCATAGCCATGCCGCCACCACACCGATCTCTTCCAATTGATCAAAACTGGCCATTAACACTCCTTCCCTGCGGGTGTGTCAATCGAGATTCGGTTATCCTCGTTGCAAGACAGCCAATGATCTTTCCAGGCGGGGTGCGGAAAATGATTCGCCAACCCAGGGTGTTCATCAGCTACGGC